>NZ_JBXBCF010000074.1:0-84914 GCF_056784235.1 Kovacikia sp. CALU 1929 | reverse complement strand
TTAGTGGGAGGAGTATTTAGAGCATCATCGGAGTCCATCGAATCAGGAGCGCGATAACTTCCTACTTGAGTAGATTAACTTGGGCTTTCAGCCCTTTAGGAACCTATGCACTTTCAGTGCATAGTGGTTCAGTTTGCAATACACCTATCAAGGGTATTTGCCTGAAGTCAAGCAACAAATCAGTGATATGGCACTCAATGGGAGTGGGATTCGAGATACAGCCCGTGTGCTTCACATTAGCCCCACGACAGTGATTGAGGAATTAAAAAAAAGATCGACGACTCAAAGCAGTCAATGAAGCTAAACTGGCTGAACTAGAACCGACTCAAAGTATTGTAAAGCTCTGTCAGTGGCACGATACCGAAGCAGAAGCCGATGAAATGTGGAGTTTTGTCCATTCTAAAGCCCAGCAACGTTGGTTATGGCATGCCATTGACCATCGCAGTGGTGCCATCTTAGCTTACGTGTTGGCGACGCATGAAGATGAAGCATTTCTTCAACTCAAAGCCTTGCTAGAACCATTTGGGATCATGCAGTTTTATACTGATGGTTGGGGAACCTATGAACGGCATCTTGATCCGAGTCTGCATACCGTTGGCAAACGGTATACTCAGAAGATTGAGCGCAAGCATTTGACCTTACGAACTCGCCTGAAACGACTAGCGCGCAAAACCATTTGCTTTTCCAAGTCTATTGGGATGCATGACATTGTTATTGGGCTATTTATTAACCGTTACGAATTTGGTTTGGTTGTCTAACCCAAAACAACAAGTCTAGAACACGACCATTACAAACATTGTCTTTGGACGGAACCGAGATACAGAACCTCACTCCGTTGGCACCTCTCTCCCAACTACAAATGCTGAATTTGAGAAGAACTCCGATTCAGAACTTCAGTTTATTGGCAGAGTGCCCTCAATTGAGAAGAGTGTATTTGACTAATGAGCAAATGAAAAACGCTGTATTACCACCAAAACTGAAGGAAATAATAGAATGCGTTGATTAGAATCGTTTGAAACCAATCAATAATTATCCTCTGCCCCTTATCCTCCAAACATTCAACCAGGACTTACGCATTTCGACCAAAACCTTGGAGGTTTAAGCCACTCAGTGGGTAGATGCTTGATTTCTGATTAAAACCTCCGAGGTTTGCATAAGTCCTATCAACTTTGATCTTTTTGCTAACAGCCTCCAACTTCTGTAAGCGATTCGCCCCCTCCTCCATCAAATGTCTCCCATTACATTTGCAATCCACCACATGACCAATGCGACTCGATTCATTACGAATGTGACCCTCAACAAATTGAATGCAACCTAATACAAAGCGAATGTCACTCGATACATAAAGGTTGCGACCACTGACAAAAGCAATGCAACCCCCTACATTCCCATTGCAGCCCAAAATCCTCCGTAGCTGTTAAATCCTCTGTAGCTAAGGGGGTAGTGCCTTTTCGTAAAGGACACCTGCTGGGTTGAAAGTTTGCCGTCGGATACCTCCAAAATGGACTCAAAATCAGGCGCAATTGCCTTTTCAGCTCCTGCTGGGTTGAAAGTGGACCCACTCGTTTCCACCTGGCAGCGTATTACTTCGGGGGCGCAATTGCCTTTTCAGCTTCAAGTTATCCTGCTAATCCCTTGCGCAGCCACTTCTCCTAAAGTTCTAAAGGGTTGAAAGAAACCTTAGCCTTCCAAAACGATATCAATGCTAGAAATCATGAAATGGTGATTTCTAGCATCGCTGAGCTTACAGAAGACAAGTCATAAAAGTGGGTTTCGTCCCCACTTGACCTAAATGTTTAAAACCGTTCTGGTCAGACCTAACAAAGGTATTTAGCGTGGAAAGTACCATTTTATCGTCGGATTCGGACACTAAATGTTTAAAGCCGACAAATAAATGTTTAATGGACAACAACAAATGTACAGTGACTTTTTAACTGTCGTCGTGACAAATTCCTGTCATCGGGTTGTGTGCTTTATTTGGCAGGCATTCTAGCAATCGCCACTAGCTTTTGAGGGGCTTTGGCAGCCAGGGCGCTTGTGACAAATTGATCGTCGTGTTACAGATTTGTGACAAATTAGCTGTCGTGGCTCTTCTGGGATCAAGTTGAGGAGATGACAAATTAGCTGTCGTCTTCTCGAAGCAAAACAAGATGATTATCAGGAAATAGTCTGAACAAATAAATTAAACCTGCCGTTAACTTGTCACTCTTTGCTGCTGGAAGTTATGCACTCTTGTACCCAGAGGCGATCGCTGTCTGACAATGCTGGTTCTGGTGCAGGTTGTTGATAGTCAATCCGCAGGTCAAAATTGCCCTGATCATATACAGTCTGTAAAAGTGGCTGTAAGTCCACAACGATTGGGCTATCTTCCGGTTGCAAGGGGAGCAAAAAACTGGGAATGCGATCGCGTAAGTTAAATCCGTACAATGCTGCCTGGGGGCGTTGAGCTGCATCACTCACCAAAATGCGATCATCCCATACCCCCTGCACACCTGCTAAGGGCATCGGGGAGAACGCTCGCAGTAAATCAATTTCCACCAGATGAGTTTGGCTCTCGAACTGGGGGTGGTAGAGATAGTCCTGTAGCTGTCCAAATACCACTTGTGAGAATAATGCTGGAGAAAAAACGTTTTATATCTGAACCTATTACTTCACTACTTCAATCACGTTAGAAATGGCAGCTAGCTGAGTGGTATCTACCGTCCGCTTGCTGCCTG
Source organism: Kovacikia sp. CALU 1929 (assembly GCF_056784235.1). NCBI lineage: Bacteria > Bacillati > Cyanobacteriota > Cyanophyceae > Leptolyngbyales > Leptolyngbyaceae > Kovacikia > Kovacikia sp. CALU 1929. The sequence goes on along the minus strand of NZ_JBXBCF010000074.1, from coordinate 82,197 downwards.
TCACAACAACATCAGCATCCCGACTGTTGCGGTCAAGATCGCCCAGTAGCGCACCCACCACATCCAATGAATCATCCCCACGGTTCAAGGGAAGTGCTGTTCGGGAACCGGTGCCGCGATCGCCCGCGATCGTTTGAATGGCTTTCAGGGTGTTCCGTAATGGTTTTGTACTGGCAATGGTCAACACCTCAATAAATCCGGCTCCCTTCAACGTGAAGTCGTATCCATCCCCATCCTTAGGCGTCAGCAGTTCCTGTCCGGTTGAAACCAGTGCCGCATCCTCAGGCGCATCCCAGTAGGGATAGAGCACCGTCAAATTGCCGCTACCCCCAATCACCAGCACCGCAATGTGGAGATTGCGAGTTTCATTGTTGCGAACTTTCACCTGAAAGTCCGTCCCTGCTTTGAACTGGTAAACATTTTCCGCCGTGCCCCGTCCCCCCTGCCGGGGAACCACTGAAGTGGCTACCTTTAAGCGGTTCTCCCCACGGTCCCGACCAACTGCCAGTTGCAAAATCTTGCCCGCCAGCAGTGCCTTGAACCGGGGGCGTAGCCGCTCAATGGCGTCTGAAATCGATTCTCCAGGTGTTTTAGAGAAGGTTGCAGTAATCGGAATCAACCCAGCCGTAAACAAACCGATGCTGCCTGCGACAGGAAGGTCAGTCAGTTTTTGTTGATTCGCCTGCTTCAGATACTCTTGCGTCATGCGACCCAGCAAATAGTCAACCTTAGCCCCCTGCCCAACCGGTACAATCTCAATCCTGCCCACCGATCGCAGTGCCGTGTTAGCCTGCGATCGCTCCTGCCCTAAGGAAGCATCCAATCCAATTTGTAATTTCACATCCGCTGGCACACCCCGGACCTTTTCCCGCATCAGGGTGCCAGGTTTCACACGGCTGATTTGCCCTTTTTGCAGCGTGCCTAAACCCACTAATCCCTGTCGCGAGGTCTGTTTCACTTCTCCCAATTCCTGACCAGAGGCATCCATCAGGGTAAAGATACTGTCCTCATCTACCGCTTCTAAACTGCGGGAGGACACGCCGCCTAGCCAGAACTCGATCTGGTTGCCATCCACTCGCCGCACAACCGCCTCAGCAGGTAGTGTAGAGGGAGCCAGAAAATAGACAGGCTTTTGTCCATTGCTATCAGGATTTACTGCATAAATGGGTATCTGTTCCACACCAGACGTTTTCGCCACATCTTTTGTGCTGCGCGTCAAATTAACAAATACCGTCCCGACTCCTTCGTTACGGGTTTGCTGCCAGAGGTAACGAGTCAGCAGATAGGTGAAAGCGCCTGCATAAAACCCACTGAAAGGAGCATCCGCCGCTAGCTGATCGTACTGAGCAGAACCGATCGCCACGCCTTTGGCAATTTGAAGCCGCTTCTGGTTAAATTCTTGCTCAGACAACTTGAGATTGGACATCCAGCGTTTTTGAAACTCCAGCTCGACTGGACTGGGATTGGCTGGATTGCTTCCACCGTAACGCGAAGAGGTGGCGCGAAACTCAAGATTACCGCGTGTGCCCCCACCGGAGTGGCAACTGTCCAGGACAACGGTGACATTTTCCGTTTGCAGGGCAGACATCAGCAGAAACAGGCTGCGTCCCATAATGTCTTGTACCTGATCGGGATTGGCGGTGGCGCGATCGCTGGGAACCATTGTGCCATTCACCCCTTTACCATCTTGGACAAAACCTGGGATAGGGTTTGGATCGAGGACTAAGGAGCCATGCCCTGAAAAGTGAAACACCACCCCATCACCCGGTTTTGCCTGTTGAATTAAATGCTGTTGAAATGCATCCAGAATGGTTTGACGGGTGGGTTTAAGAGATGCATTGTCACTCACGATTAAAATGTCACTGGGATTGAAGCCATAGCGATACACCAACAGTTCCCGCTGCAATTCCACGTCGGTCAGGCAGCCATCTAGGGTTCGGATGGGGTCAGGATAGTTGTTAATCCCCACTAGGAGAGCCAGCTTTCTACCAGGACTCCCCTGAGCTAGGACTTGACCGTAACGATCTGCCTGATGCAAAAAGGTCAACTGATTGACTCCCAACGCTGCCAGGGTTGATCCGGCAAATTGGAGAAAGTGACGGCGTTTCATTGAGGGCATGGTTCCACTCTCCCAGAGCAAATGATTAAGGTTAACGGGTATTTTATGCACACAAAGAATATATATCAGTGTTACGTTGGTTCTCATGCTGATGCGGTACAAGCTAGGGGTTTGTTATGAGTCATTAGTCATTCGTCCTTTGTGGGCGACCAATAACCAATGACCAATGACCAATAACGACCAAAAACGTACCTCACAAAGCTGAGAATTGCTATAGTTCTTTATCCCTCTCCATGCCTGGAGGATATGCAGTCAACTCAGAGGCTGTTGCCAATTAAAATGAAGGGTGCCCAGTAGTAGGGATGGGAAAAGTTAGCCGCAGGTTGCTTACCCGATGATCTCACTTCCACGCTTGCTTCCTCGCGCGATCGCTTCAGTGTGTCTTTGGCTGTGATTTCTCCACGCAGCATCCGAAGCTGGGCTTGACGTAAAGCTTCTGCTTTCGTTGCAGATTGCTTGGTGTTTGCCAGGTTTTTGTAGAATTGCTGCATGAGTAAACTGGTGCTGGCATCGTTGACTTGCCACAAGGAAGCCATGACTGCTTTTGCTCGCCCCCGTTGCAGGAAGTAGGAGCTAATTCCGGCAATCTCTACGCCATCCTGATCGGCTCCTCCTAAAGCTGTTTCACAGGCAGACAAAACAACCAGATCAATATTGCGGAGATTTTGCAAGGTGCGGATGCGCGGGATTTCCAAGCGCCCATCTCCCAAGAGTAGGAAGGATTGGTTCGGATTGACGGGTACGAACTTGCCGTGAGTGGCAATGTGAACAATCCGCTGTTTGCCAAGGTTTTGGCGTAGTGCAGGAAAGGTAAAGGCACTGTTGAGAAGTTTTTGTCCATCGTAAACACCAGTTTTACTGTTATTCCCCTGCCGCACGATCGCATCCAGTTCAGTAGGGACATTGGGCAACGGATCAAATCCGTCTTTGGCTTGTGACATACCTAGAGCTAATACGTTCGTATTTTGGGGAGCAAAGGGCAGACGATCGCTCATGTCGGTGTAGCCTGCGGAAAGTACCGTGGAAACGGTGTAGCGTTCCAGCAAAAACTTCTCGCCATCAAACAAGGCTGCCATTGGAATGTAGCGAGTGGCGCGATCGAGGGAAAAGACTAAGTTGCGAATATCATTGGCAGTCAGCTCTGATTCAATTGGTTTAATCAACCAGTCATACAATTGCTTGCTGGTAGCTTTCAGCTCGTTCATATCCGAATTCGGATTTTGCAGCAGTTGGCGCAACTTGAGCACCGTTTCCCCAATTTGCTTTTGTCCTACTCCCGGTACTTCTTGCCGCTTGACGACCACGCCTCGCGATGCCCAAAGTAACCAGGTGCGGTTCTCCATGACCAACGGGTAGATCAGAACCGTTCCCGGTTGCGCTTCCACGATCGATTCTGCTTGAGGCAGAAAGTCTTTGGGGGCAAGACTGGCATCGTCCGTATTGCGAATGTTGCGATCGCGAAACTCCTTCTCGATCGCCTGCAAGTCACGATCAAACTGCTGCACCAACCCATCCCGCTCATTCAACAATTGAGTCAACTGAGCACAAGTCATTTGTTCGCACTCATCCACCTTTAAACCGAAGGCAATCAGACTATTGCTTTTGCTGCTAATCTGTTCTTCTGTTGGGGTCTGGGGCACCTCTGCGCCAGCTTCCGTCTTGTTTGAGCGGGTAAAATCTTGGATTTCTTGCGTCTTGAGCAATTCCAAAACCTGCTGCGCCTCCAGAATCCGCCCTTGTACCAACAGTAAATCGGCAAGCTCCCGATAAACAGATACAGGCTTAACATCACTGAGGCTTTGAACCGTTTGCAAAAATGAAGTTTGCAGTTCGATTGATAGTGATTGCAAATTTGCTCGAACTTGTTCAATACCTCGCACGGCTTGCTTGTAGTATGTGATGGCGGTAAGAGGCATCTTCAATTCATGGTATACTCTCCCTAACCCTCTATAAGCAGCATAATTACCTCCAGGTAAATTATTAGCTACACTGCTTGCTAAAGACTTGCGATAAATATTTATTGCTTCTAAGTGTTTCCCAGCTCGGTTATAAATATCACCTAAGAGGTTAAGCCCATGCTCCGTTATGTATAACTGATTAATAGTATCTCCTAAGGATAAGCTACTTTTCGCCGTTTCAATTGATTTTTCTAATTCACCTAATTCAGCGTAGCTCAAACTTATTAATATCAATGCTAGACTCTTGGTTCGATCCCCTTCAGTTCTCTGTACATGGGCTGAAGTTAATATGGCTTGTTGCGATGTTGTAATTGCTTGATGATATTTTCCTTGAGCATGATAAACAGCACCTAAATGCATTAAGGCATAAGCCTTGTACCCAGGAGACTCTCTGATACTTTGGGATAAAGTCAAATTTTCCCTAGCAAACTTCTCAGCTTTTCTATAGTCGCCCAAATGCCAGTAAATCTGTGTGAGAGAACCTAAAGCTTCTACTTCATGTTCGATATTCTTGAGTTTTCGTGCAAGTGATAAAGATTTATTCCCTAGATTCAGGGCTTTTTCATAATCTCTAAGCTTAAAATAAATCAGGCTATAAGAACTGAAATAGGATGCCCGATATGAAAAATCTAGCTTTTCTAAAAGAGTAACTCCTAGATCTGCATAAGCTTGGGACGCCTGATAATCTCCTAAATACAAATAAGAAACTGCAAGCATCAGCAATGCATTAGCTTCTGATTGCTTATCTTTCAATTCACGTGCCAAAGCAACCCACTGCTGGGTAGGCTCAATTGCTTTGGTGTATTCTTTGGACTCCACATACGCTCGAACCAGCCAGCCCAGTGCATTAGCTTCTGATTGCTTATCTTTCAGTTCACGTGCCAAAGCAATCCACTGCTGGGTAAGCTCAATCGCTTTGGTGTATTCTTTCGATTCCACATACGCTCGAACCAGCCAGAACAGCGCATTGGCTTCTGATTGCTTATCTTTCAGTTCACGTGCCAAAGCAATCCACTGCTGGGTAGGCTCAACTGATTCTTGATACCGCTTTTCTCGGATGTAAATTTCAGTTAGAATTTTCAAGGCTACTAACTCATAGATTGGTTTTTTGAGGTCTCGTGCCTTAGACAAAGCCTTTTGAATCAGATCCGTTGCCTTTTTCGGTTGCTTCTTGAGGCTATGGACATGTGCCAGAGCAATGAGTGTGGTTAACTCCATCTCGGTATTCTGAGTATTTGTCGCGATGATGAGCGCTTGCTGTAGAAGATCAATCCCTTGGTCTAGGTTCCCTGCCTCTGAGTACATCCACCCAAGCCTGGTCAGCGCCTCTACTTCTACGTCCGATTTCTTCAACTCTCGTGCTTTTGCCAGGGTCTCTTGCAGGATCTCCATCGCTTTTCCTCGCTGTCCTCCCCTGCTATAGGCATCGGACAGATTCGTTAGCGTCTTCAACTCCATCTCAGAATTTTGCGTTTTAGTGGCAATTGCTAAGGCTTGTTGCAACAAACTTAGCTCCAGTTCTGGCTTGCCTAACCCTTTGTAAGCCAACCCGATATTATTCAACGCCCTTACTTCTAAATCGGCATCCTTGATTTCTTGGGCGATCGCTAATGCCTGCTGCTGATAAGACAACGCTTTTTCATAGTCTTTCAGGTTCAAATAGGTATTGCCCAGTCCTCGCAATGCGTATCCTTCGCCCCTGCGGTCTTTGGCTTCCTGATACATGGTCAAGGCTTTTTGAAATGACTCTAGCGCTGCTTGAAGATCTTGAGCATCGCGCAGTTTGTTTCCCTGCTCTAATAACCGATCGCCCTCTGCCTTCTGATTTTGCACGATCGCCGTTTGAGAGATCGCAGGCGAAACCACTGCCGAGATTGTCGGATTCAGGCAAAGGCAAAGAGTGGCAACTGCCAAACCAGCAGACTTGAGGCGGTGCATCCAGAAATCCTCCACAGGTAGGGAAACTCATCAACAATGTATCACTCTCGGTGGGAGGAGGTTATGCAAGGGAGATGGGGCGGTGGGGCGATCGTCCTACAACACATTTGGCTGCTGCTCCCTTCATGCTTGAAAGTTTTTCTCCGACGGCATATATGATAGCATCTAGGTGTTTCTGCTTCTGCAATGGCTCCCTCATTCCAGCAATCTACGAAAACGGCATGATTCGTCCTTTGCAACCTATCTCCTTACCAGAAGGACAGGCATTGCAGATTCAGATCATCGTCGATGACTCCCTGGTGGAACTTCAACACATTACCCAATCTCTGGAAATGACAGGAATTGTCACTCCTCCACCCTATGCTGAGAATGTCGAACCAGTTTCAGCAAGTCAGTGGCAAGAGCTACCTGAACGGCTTAAAAGCTTGCCAGGAAAGCCTCTTTCAGAATTAATCATTGAGGAGCGAGGTATTTGGTAAACGCTTACTTTCTCGATAGTAGCGCTCTCGTCAAACGATATATTTCTGAGACTGGCAGTGGATGGATACAAAACCTGGCAAATGTCAGTGCAAATAAATAGATAACCCAAACGACTATCTGTGATAAAGAGGTGAGGGAGCGATCGCCCACCTCTTCTGATCAGCGTTGTGACTGAAGTAGCTCTTCTGCTTTTCTAGCCCAGGTTACAGCATAGACTCCGATGTTTGCCGTTTCTCTAGTAAACTCAGGCGGATTTTTGCCCGCTGGGCTGACTCGTTCCGCCGCATTCAGGGCAATGATCACCGCGTTCAGTTTGTTCCCCTCCTGCAAGATCACAAACATAGGACCGCCCGATGCGCCAGCCATCATGTCACAGTCATGGGAAACGACTCCTGGTTGGGGGACAAAGCCACGAATGCTGCACCCTTTATGCACACCCGCCGTTTCCGCAGGGTTGTCTTTGGGAAAGTCACTAGAGTACCCTGCCAAAATGATTTCACCTTTGATGCTGTCTAAATCAGAAAGGTCAGCAACCACAAAGTCCAACCAACCATAGGTTTCGCCTAAGGGCTGATCCAATACTAACAATGCCCAATCATTACCGCGATCGCGTTGGGGGTCAGTTGTTCCCGGAACTATCTTGGTCGCAAAGGCTGCGGCAGGGGCTTGACCGTCGATCAGATTGGGGCGAAAGCGGATTTTGTTGGTTGTCACTTGTTTGGTTTTCTCGTCCAATACACAATGAGCATTGGTGACAACTAGATTTTTCCCGATCAAGCTGCCTGTACACGTCCAATCCAGTTGATTACCGTTCATCACCTCAACCCGACCGATCGCCGACCAGGGATACTTCGCCGAGTTCATGGGAATGCGATCGTCTTTACCGAAAATGTTCCGTCCCCCTTTAAAGGGGAAGGTCGATTGTCCAATGTTGGCGGGTATAAAGCCTGATGTGGACTGAGGCAACTGTCCGGGCTTGGCAGATGGCGCAGTTGTTGCAGGAGGTTTGACAGGTGCTATTTGAATATCACTTCCTTCAGCATTGGCAATACTCACGCTGGCGATCGCTAGCAAACTCACGCACCCAGCAGCGATTAAATTGAAATCTTTCATTTGAATTGAACTCCTTGATCATGTTCATCAATCATCAATTGTGCTTGTCGCAGGGACTCGGCTTGGGACAGCTTGCCTGCGGATAGAGTCTGGTAGAATTGATTTAAATAGGCAGGTAAATGTCGAGACCATTACACCTGCTCTACTCCAGGCAACCGACCCACCTGCTTTAAGAGAATAGCTCGGTTCTCTTTGGCATCTTCATTGTTGGGGTTGATTCGCAGAGTTTCATCAAACGCCGCGATCGCCTCCTGATAGCGTTTTAGATTTATCAACGCCACACCCCGGTTAAACCAGGCGGCTTCATTCCTGGGTTGCAGGGCAATCACCCGGTCATAGGAAGTGACTGCCTCTGCAAACTTCTCCATTCTGAACAACACATTCCCCCGATGGAACCAACCCTGGGGTTGTTGGGGGTTGAGTTTCACAACCTGGTCAAAAGAACGCAGTGCCTCTGCATACCGCTTCAGCCTTCCTAGTGTAATTCCTTGATTCAACCAGGCGTTGGCATTGTCTGGCTCAAGCTTGAGTGCCTGGTCATAGAGCTTCAATGCTTCCTGGGGTTTGCCGGTGTCATCTAAAGCATTGCCCAACCCAACCCAGGCAGCCACTAAACGGTCATCTAATTTTAATACTTGGTTGTAGGCGGCGATCGCTTCCTGGTAACGTTTCAGCTCATACAGGGAATGGGCACGACCCAGCAGAGTGGGAGCATGGTTGGGGTGGGTCTGGAGGAGGCGATCAAATATCTCCAGTGCCTGTGCCGGTTTTCCAGCATCTAACAATTCCCAGGCTTTTTTGAACAAATCTTTTGGTTGTTCCGCCTGTACCAGTTGGCTGGTTGAAGCCTTTAACAGATCGGACTGAGGATGAGTTGCAAATGCTTGTGCGATCGCTGGGAGTCCAGGAATTGCAAGCCCAACGAACAATGATACACAGATGCTTAAGCCAGTTTGTTTAGGTAACATAATTCGGTATTCCTTGAACGCTTCTGGAATTTCATCCCTCCGGGCTATGGAGAACATATGCAATGCCGGAACCGGACAACAGACCTTTCGGTTTGGGAAGTTGTAAAATTGATGGAAACAGTCGGCATAGGGGCTTTCTTGTCCTGGCAATGAGGCGATCGCAATGGTGCAAGCAGTTTCCCAACGAGTCAGTTTTGAACAGTTCATTGCCTGGTATCCGGAGAATTCTGAACAGCGATATGAACTCTACGAGGGTGTGATTGTTGAAATGCCAAATTTGCAGCTAGCTCCCACCAGTGTGTTTGCGGCTGGAGCATCTGAGGTCAGTGACTAAAAGGTGAACCCAATGTCGATCGCGATTAAACCCATGACCCTTGAGGAATACCTGAACCATGACGATGGCACCGATACCCGCTACGAACTGGTTGACGGGGAACTGATTGCCATGCCGCCAGAGAGCCGACTAAACGTTAAAATTGCTATCTTTCTGCTGACCCAATTTGTCAAACTGGGCATTCCTGAAGACCAGATCGCCATGAAGACTCAGATTGCCGTGAGTGGATTACGAGCTACGGCACGGGAACCTGATTTAATGGTGTTGTCTGAAGAAGCTGCGATCGCCCTGGATGGAGCCAAACAATCCCTCATTACTCACAATATGCCGCCCCCATTGCTGGTGGTGGAAGTCGTGAGTCCAAATCAGGAAAGTCGCGATTATCGTCATAAACGCACCGAATACGCTGGACGGCACATTCCGGAGTATTGGATCGTAGACCCGATCGCCCAAAAAGTAACCATCCTGGAATGGGTCGATGGCATGTATGAGGAACAGGTTTTCCAGGGCAATGACGCAATGGCTTCGCCCCAATTTCCAACGTTGGAGCTAACGGCTGCTCAGGTGTTAAGCGCAGGACGTTGATTTTTTGTCCATAGAAACGACGCAAACCTCGGAGGTTTTAATCAGGCAGCCAGCATCCAACCAACGTCGTGGCTGAAGCCTCCGAGGTTTTGGTCAAAATGCGTTAGTCCTGATCCAGTTTTGCTTTTCTATTCGGCTTCGCCAATCAATGTGAATGCCGCCCAATGGAGTGGGTCGGAGTACTTGGCTCTGGCGGTTAACATTGCCTGTCGCAGTGCTTGTGCTTTGTCAGGGGATTTCTGCAAGTTTTTGTAAAACTCAGTCATCAGAAATGCGGTAGAGTCATCGGGCACTTTCCAGAGGGAAACGATGATGCTGGGAACGCCTGCGGTGATCAACGATCGCGACAATCCAACCACGCCATCGCCAGTAATTCTCCCCCGTCCCGTGTCGCAGGCGCTCAGAACCACCAGTTCGGCACTCAGCTTCATGTCCAGAATTTCGTCGGCGGTGAGTAAGCCATCGTTGAGTTGACCGTTACCCGCAGGAGCCAGGGCGATCGCACCCGGTATACCCAAGCCTTTGGTGTCATCCAGCAAGCCGTGGGTCGCCAGATGGATGAACCGAGCCGTGGGCATTTGTTGGGCGATCGCCGTTTTGGTTGCCTGTTGCCCAGTTATGGCTTGGGTGTTGAGCAGCGCGGCAATTTCCATCGCTTCCCATTTTGCCCCTGGCAGGTCAGACAGTTGCACGGGCTTATCCCCAACCCGCGTAACGACCTTGGGCATGGTGGGATTACCAACAATCAAAGAGTTTTGAATTTTGAGTTTTGAATTTTGAATTGCCCGCCGTTGCTGTCGAGTTAAATCCAGCACTTGAATCGAGGGTGCGGTCAGGATGGTGTGTTTTTCAATCAACGGTTTGTTGTTGGCATCTAATAGAGTTGGAAAGGGCACCAGGAAGAGTTCGTTTTGAGGAATAAAGATGACTCGTTGATTCGGATCTGGGGGCAGCAGATCGGCGATCGGGTGAATCAATAATTGGTGTAATTGTTTCAGATTGCGGGTTTGTTGGGCTTGCAGTTGTTGCAGTCGTTCCGGTGTCAGGGAAACCACCACCTCTGCCCTGCCTCTAGCACCGAGCGTCTCCCGGCTCTGTTCAACCAGATCTGCCAGGGCAATATTTTGCTGCTGCCACAGGGGTTTGAGGTCGGCTTTGCGGAAGGTAATGTCTCCCGTAGGCGCAATAACCCAGATGTAAAGTTCCGCTTCACGGGCTTCCTGTTTCCCCTGAAGTTTGAAAACATCATAAATGATGGAGTATTGCACCAGGGAGGCATTTTGGGCTTTGGCGATTTGTTGCAGTTGGGCAACGGTGGGTGGTTTGGCAACAGATTCTAAAACTGATGAAGCGGATGGCTTAATTCTACGATCACCAATTTGCTTATCGGTTTCATCCGTTGCCATCCGTTGCGCCAACAACTCTACAAACGCCCGCGCTCGTCCCCGCTCGGCAATTTCCAACGCTCCATTGGGTTTGTTAAAAGCTACCAGGACTTGCTGCAAGGTGCGGTAGGTATGGGCTTGCGTTTCAAAAATTGAGATTTTGTTGGCATCATTATTGCCAACTCCTGTTTGTCGGATTGATTCCCAAACAGCAATGCCATCGAATAGACTTTTCTCAGCCGCTGCTAGATTGCCAGACTTGAAAAGTGTCCCTCCTAAGTTGTTCAGGGCAAATCCTTCGCCCTGCCGGTTGTTGATTTCGCGCGCGATCGCTAAACTTTGTTCGTGATACTCGATCGCTTTGCCATAGTTGCCCAGAGCACGGTAAGCAATGCCCAAATTACCCAAGGATTGTCCTTCTCCCAAGCGGTCTTTGATTTCCCGCGCGATCGCTAACCGTTGTTCCTGATACTCAATTGCTTTGCCATAGTTGCCCAGAGCGTAGTAAGCAATGCCCAAATTGCCCAGGGATGCTCCTTCCCCCCGGCGGTCTTTGATTTCCCGCGCGATCGCTAAACTTTGTTCGTGATACTCGATCGCTTTGCCATAGTTGCCCAGAGCATTGTAAGCACTGCCCAAATTGCCCAGGGATTGTCCTTCCCCCAGGCGATCTTTGAGTTCCTGCTTAATTGCTAAACTTTGTTCGTGATACTCGATCGCTTTGCCATAGTTGCCCAGAGAGTAGTAAGCAATGCCCAAATTGCCCAGGGCATTTCCTTCGCCCCGTCGGTCTTTGATTGACCGTGTGATCGCTAAACTTTGTTCCTGATATTCGATCGCTTTGCCATAGTTGCCCAGAGCATCGTAAGCATTGCTCAAATTGCCCAGGGCTGCTCCTTCCCCCAGTCGGTTGTTAATTTCGCGCGCGATCGCTAAACCTTGTTCGTGATACTCGATCGCTTTGCCATAGTTGCCCAGAGCGCGGTAAGCATTGCCCAAATTGCCCAGGGATTGTCCTTCCCCCAGTCGGTCTTTGATTGACCGTGTGATCGCTAAACCTTGCTCGTGATATTCAATTGCTTTGCTATAGTTGCCCAGAGAGAAGTAAGCATTGCCCAAATTGCCCAGAGTTCGTCCTTCCCCCTGTCGGTCTTGAATTTCCCGCGCGATCGCTAAACTTTGTTCGTGATACTCGATCGCTGTGCCATAGTTGCCCAGAGCGTGGTAAGCACTGCCCAAATTGCCCAGGGCTGCACTTTCGTTCCGTCGGTCTTTGATTTCCCGCGCGATGGCTAAAGTCTGTTCCAAATACTCAATCGCTTTGCCATAGTTGCCCAGAGCATAGTAAGCATTGCCCAAACTGCCCAGGGTGGCTCCCTCTCCCTGTCGATCTTTGATTGCCTGGTAAATTTGGAGTGCCTGTTGCCAGGACTGGAAAGCCGCTTCAAACTGGCTGGTTTGAAATTGTTCAAAGCCCTGGTTCAGCAGGCGATCTGCCTCGGCTTGGCGGTCCTGGTTGGTTTGGGCAGCGACGGGGAGGAGGGGGAAAAAGTAGGAGAGAGGGAGGAGGAGGAGGAATGGGGAAAGGGATACCAGGAGCAGTAAAACATTTTTCTGTCTTCTGCCTTCTATCTTCTGTCTTCGCATCTGGGGGCACATGGTAAAATTCTGCTGGTGTAAAGAATCACTGGTCGTTAATCTATCACTCCCAGTCGGTTCGAGGTTATGCAAAATGCGGCTCACGGTTCCCGATTCACAGTGGCGTTCAGGAATAGATTCTGGGTATGAATTAGAGGTTGTGTGAAATGAGACTTCGTTCCAATTCGGACTGCTTTCCAGCAACGCAATAAAATCACAACCCTTATTTTGCCTGACAAAGTTTCGCCACAATCTCCTCAGAGACTTGTTTCAACTCAGCCGATGGATTGTTAACCGAGTACGCCGCTTGCAACGCATCTGCCCAAAGTTGACGTTGAGCAAAATAATTAGCACGGTGCAGAGCGATCGCTTCCTGACTCGCTCGCTGAGTTTTTAACCGGGTATTCAAAGCCTGCAAATCAGCCGTAATGGGGGCGCGATCGCTCTCATCCATAATCTGGAATGGCACACTGTACACCGGGTTCTGTTTCGTCTGGTCAAAATAGAATACCCATTCATACCTCTGTCCTGGTTGTAACGGTTGCTCAGGATAGAGGGCAGTTTTGAGATCTTTGCGGTTTCCAGCTACCACCTGTCGCCACAAAACAGCCTCACTTCCCTCAAGGCGCACTCCAATCTCACTCCAGGCTCCCTGCCAGATGAACAATGGTTGATGATTCCAAACCTGCTCCAACTGCACTGGAGAGATCAGGCAAACCCCATCGATCGGTCTGCCGCCCCCAGGTCCTCCCCATCCCCGATCCTTCGGTTCGCCAGCACCAAATAGCCGATTGAAAAAATTTTTCCAGGATGGTTGAGACGTTGGTTGTTTAGGAGCCGCGATCGCCATTGAAAACTGGCTCAATGGAACAACAGTTAATGTCATAAGAATGAGCGAAATCATCCATTTGAATTTATGCATTGTATTTTCTCGTTATATACAAAAGAACATATACCCAGCCTGTGACAACAGGAAGTAGCCATGGTAAAAGGATGGCTGCAAATTGATAAACAACCAGACTCATCAGACCATATCCTACGGTGAGTCCCACGGCAATGACGAACCAGCGTCGTCCCTGCTGCATGAATAGGATGGTTGCCCCCTTGCCCAACAAAGCCGCGATCGGAAGCAGCCAGAGAGCGGGAATGGGAATCACCAGATGCTTGGTTAGAAAATGATGCACCATGTAAGCATGAGCTTCTCCGCCTGTAAATGGGGCTTGAGTCGCTGTTGGTGCAAGTTTTTTGCGCCAGTGAGCCATCGCCGCAGGGATTGGAAAATTGTCTTCACTGGCAACAATGCCTGCCTCGTCGTAACCCCCCGGAGCCAGAATGACAACCATGCCCCTTAAAGAAGGCAGGTTACGCAACTGTAACCAGGCGTTTCCATCTGCCACAATCTGCCATGCTGGAACTGTCTGGTAAACCTGAGTCGGTGGAATTGAAAAGTCTAGAATCGGTTGTAACCAGCGCTGATTGAGCAGGTAGGAGAAGGCTGTAATCGGTTGTAAACGCATGGATGCCGTCTCAAAGGAGTTCTTTTCGTCCTGCTGAATTTCGTCCTGCTGGATGTAGGCTTCCACCTGCTCTTGTAGACTTACCGCACTTTGTAAACTGGGGCGGGGTAGCGGAGAAGCGAAGGGCGTTTGCGCCAGATCGATCGCCTCTAACCGATGGACAACCGCTAACTGATAGGAGAAAGGCGGGGGAGTGGAAGCCAGCCAGGGAAGGGGACGGATATGCCAGAAGGGCACCCACATATCGCCCTGTAAACTCCAGGTTGGTTGGGCAATTTCTGGCAAAACACTGACCCACTTTCCGTCCTTTTGGCGAGACGCGAATACAAACCAGGTCTTCCTTTGCCCAATGGCTGACTCTAAGGAGTTTTGCAGGCGGTTGTTTTCGTCTGTATGCCGATCTAATAGAAAATCAATGCCAATCACCCTGGCATCTAAAGCAACTAGCTGGTCAACGACTCTGGCAATATATCCCCGATCCATCGGCTCTACCCTGGAAATCCGATCTTTTTGAATGGAGGCATCATCAATTTGCACAACTAATATCGGCGGAGGCGCAGGGGTTCCTGGCAATCCAATCGGTTGACGATAAATTGCCTGCATCCAGACCCGCTGCTCTAGCAGCCAGTCCTGCATTGGAGGAAGCCAGCCCAAAAAGAAAAGGGCAGAGAGGGCGATCGCTTCTCGCCTGGTGGGCATCCACTGTTTTAAGCGATGTTTCCAGCCAGATGGTTTGAGTTGAAAGGGAACTGAATCAGGATGACGAAAGAGGGAAGGCACCAGATATGCCGAGGGATAGGTCAGGTTCTTCTCCAGCTTGAGAAACTGACAGGCAGAAAGCAGCGCATCATGGGCATCGTGGTATTCTGTCAGACTTTGTACAAACCGTAGCAAGAATTCCTGTGCCACCCGATTGTGAATCGGTTCTCGCATAATAGCCACCTGGCTCAAACCCAGGTCAATCAACATTTGGGCAATGCTTAAACCATTGCAGGAATTGAAAATGGCAAACTGCAATCCCCGCTCTTTGGCAATCAGGAGTTTTGGCGCAATTTCCTGTAGCAGAATGGACTCTCCTGGGGCGATCGCCAGTTCTCCCCCGGTGATTTCAGTCTCATTGCTGTGTCCGGCGAAGAACAGAATATCCCAGCCGCGATCGTCGGCAATTGCCTGACAAATCCGCTCCTTCAGGTTGGCTGCACTACGACCCTGCTGCCAGCCCACAAAGACCACCTCAGCCCGTGGTGAAATCATTTGAATGGCATCCCGGTCTGCCTGAAAATTTAAGCCCGTATCATCCCCCAAAATTGCCAGGATTCGTATTTTCCCCGGTTGCTGCCGTTGTCCTGGCTCCGCCCGGATGTTGGCAGGGGCACGAGCGATCCGAATCGTCCTGGTTGCGGCAAACTCTGTGCCAATCTGCCAGGTTTCCCAGGGTAACCGTTCCAGTTCAATGGAATTGCAGGTGAGAAATACATCCACTGGTTCATCAGCATCTTTCTGACCAACTGCTTTTCGTTCTCCTGGATCTGTTGCAGCTCTGACAATTTCTTTGCGAATTTCAACTAACTCTGCGCTGTTGAGCCAGTAGTGAAACTCTGCCAGCAATCGGGCTTCTGCCTGTACCAGTTCAGCCCGCCAATCGGGTGGGGGCAATGTAACAACTCCGCTCCATTGGGATTTGGCACGTAAAGCAGACTGATAAAAACTCAAGTAAGCACTTTGCCAATTCTGGTAGAAGTTAGTCAGGGTATTGGGATAGGTTAACTCGGCAACGAGCCGCTGTTTTCTGCCCCAGGACAGCTCGAATTTGCAGGTCTGCCCAGTTAGGGAAATATCCAGGTCAAAGCCAGAGATAGAAGACATAAGCGGGGAGAGCGTTGGGAAAATAGTTCGTTGCAGTGGGCGTGGCTGAATAGGAGTATGAATGGTCAATCTGCCCTCACCCTAGCCCTCTCCCAACAGAAACTCTAGCTCCCTTCTCCTTGGGGAGAAGGGTTAGGGATGAGGGAAATCATACCTTTATTCAGCAACACCTTCGTTGCAGTGAGGTGATCAGGCAAAATTCAAAGCTAACTGATGGGTTGAAATGCAAAAGCAGGTAGGGTTAAGGCTGTTCCATCGGAGAGGGTTATGATTGCAATGAATTTTTCATTTAAGCTACCAGTGACTTGAGCAATTAAATAACCATTCTCATTCTGTTGAGATAGGGTTTGCTCAACCACAATTTCGGTTGAAGTTCCCACTTTCAGCGTTATTCCGGGCGGCAGTTCAGCATCGGATTGAGTCCCTAAAATTAATAGCAACATCCATTCTGGAGATTGTTCTGCTTCAGCCAGCATTCCTGTAATGGCAAACAGCCTTAGAGGAATATTTGCCCACTCCCAGTCTCGGTAAGCTCCAACCGTTTCCGAAGGAAGGTGTAGCCCATTACGCTCAAGCTGTCGCAGCAACAGGTCTAATTCTTCTGAAGGCGATCGCGCTTCGTTGCGGCGGGAGAACAACCGTGTACCAGCAGGGCTAGTATTTCGCAGGGCTGATCCAGTGGCGGGAGGGGGTAAGAGCATCCAGGCAAATTCCTCCGCAGCCAGATCTAACTGATGCTGAAACCAGTTGCTGGCATTGATGATGGGCTGGGTAAGTGCCTGAAGTAGCGTTGCTAAACTTTGAATTCTAACTGGTGTCGAGTCTTCGCTTTCGGGTGCTTGTTGAACTTCAGTCTGCGATCGCGGGCTACCGATCCACTCCATGATTTCAGGACTGGTCAGGACTGCCGCTCCCTGCTTCCAGGACAGCACCTCCCACCAGGGCAGACTGGAGGATTGGAGTTGAGGCAGCAAATTTAGTAATTCGGGTTGAATTTCAGCAATGCTTTGGCGGCGATCGCCTGGAATGGCTGGTAAGGAAATAGCAGCGGGTGCCAGACATCGTAAGTAAAGCAATAGCTGGTCTGCACCAGAGTGAAACCAGTTCAAAGGAACGGAGTAAGTCCAATCTTCCTCCACGTCCACTGAAGTAAGCCGATTGACAAGTTGGTCATAGCCCAAAAACCGATGAATCTTTGCCTGTGCCTGTTCTTCATAGATTTCCACAAGCACATAAAAGTGGGCTACGAACTCTGGTAACTCAATCGCGGCTCTGGGAATTGGAATTGTTTCGTCTGGTTGACTCTCTGTGGCAATCAGACAAAGTTTGAAATCATTTACAACCACATGACAGACGGCTGGAATTGTCGCCGAATATAAATTCTCTAAGCTGGAGCAGCGGTTTCGATCAAACGTCACGTCTCTGGCTCGCTGATTCAGCCATTGCTCAAAACTGAACAGAGCGAGAGAGTTGAGATAGACTTGCCATTGCAATGTTGGATTTGCGATCGGGCGGCTCCATGCCATCGCCTGTTCTATCACCTCTGTACCTAAAGCAATGGTTTCTTCTGATAAGGGTTCAATCTCCATTGGGCGTTCCATTAGGGTTGTCCTCTCATGCATCTTTTTGACTCTCCATTTGAATTGGCTTTAATGGCTAACGGTTGGCTGTTCAGCGTTTGTTAATAAGCGGTCAAGGTAGCGGCAAACGCTTTTGGCAAAGAGACTACCGGAGACATAGCTTTTGGGAGTTTTGGCACTCGCCTGGTCTGCTTGCATCAGTTCATCAATTTGTTCACTTAAAGCAGTCTCAATCTGGTTGTCCAGGTGGTTTAATTGCTCAGGAGTGAGATAACTCAGTGCTTTCTCCAGAACACACTGCCGCAAATGATTCAGCATGGAGTGGCGAATATCTGCCCGGAACGCTTTCAGATTTAGCAGGCGGCTCACCTGGTATTGTGCCTGCAATCCAATCTGGGCAGCGATATCAGACATGGAAAGCCCCTGGCAGTGAAACAGTTGTAAGCCGGTGAGAAAGGACTGGTCTTTAGGCGGTTTTAGAGCTTGCAGGCGATCGCCCATAATACCCTCTAATGCCGTTTCTAAACTAGTCAAGAATTGCTGACGATAAAACTGTAAAAATTCAATTTGAGGCTCCTCCTGATCATCGCTAGACTTTGTTTGCAAACTTTCTAGCAAACTAGCATTCTCTGGTTGGTCAAAGGATTTTGCTGGTGGAATTCCACCTCTAGTTGAAATTCGATGTTGCCGTAAGCGATCGGCTAAGTGGTGCAACCGTGACAGAACAACCGCAGGCGGACAGGGCTGTTGGGTCTTTTCCTGGATCAAGTCGGAGATGGCTTTTAGCTGCGGCTCTTTAGGTTCTGGGCACTGCCCTTTCTGCCCTTGCAAGATGCGATCGCGGCGGTAAACGGCATGGTAACTGTCTAGCAAACTACTTGCCTGATGAACTTCCTGCTCAGTCAAATGATGAAATTGGGTCAGTACCCGGTTCAACTTCTTCTGAGTGGTGTCATTTAGAATTGCCCAATCGCTCAGCAGACACAGACCCCGCTCCAGCAGAAAAGCATTCAGGTCATGATGTTGTTTGACCAATCGGGCAGTCCAGGTAGAAAGGCTGGCGCGATGCGGGTCAAACCGACTCAATATCCGGACTGAAAGGGGCTGATAAGCGGGATGGAACGGTTTCCCATCGTCATCCAACACGAAAGGAAACAGATCTCGCCGGGTGAAGCCGTAGTAATGACCAAATTGAGTTTCTAATTGAATGCAAATTTGCTCGATCTGATGGGAAATAAAACACCGCAAGCAGAGTGCAGCGGTGGTCAAATCATTCTGATTCAATTCCTTGTTAATTATTTGAGTTAATTGACGTTGTATTTGTGAGTGTATATGTAAGTGTATTTTTGAGTCTTCTCCATCGACAAATTGTTGCTGAATATAATGCTGGGCATCAACCATGACTTCCCGTTTTGCCCTTCCTGCATTGTCTAGTTTTACCAGTACCCAATATCTTGCAAGGTTACTCATGGGATGACTATTTGAGGGGTCTGCTGAAATGACATCACTTTCAATCGCGAAGAACATATGCAGTGAGCCTGCACTGGTTGGGGCTATAAACCATTCCCGATCAGAATGAAGGGTGCCCAGTAGTAGGGATGGTTGAGGGTATCAACGCTCACGGTCCGGGGTTGCCCGGTGCGGAGATCGACAATTTCGACATCTGCCCGCTTGCCCCCAACCGTACTGTCATTGCCGGTGATCAGGGCTTTCTGTGCCTCCTGCAATGCCTGGGCTTTGGTCATGCCCTGCTTTAAGGCGGCGTAGAAGGCATTCATCAATACCTGAGTGCCCCCATCATCCACCTGCCAGAGGGAGGCGATTGTCGCTTTGGCTCCCGCCCGTTGAAACTGGTAGCCTAATCCCAGTATTTCTCTTCCATCCTGCTGGCTAAGCTGTCCCTGTCCATCCAGTGCCAATCCAGTTTCGCAGGCACTCAAGACAACCAGCGCAACATTGTTCAGCGTCCAGGATGCAACGGCATCTAGCGTCGCTCTACTGCCGTCACCAAACACAATGAAGGATTCTTTGGGTTCACCTGGAAGAAAGGCAGCATGGGTCGCGAAATGAACGATCGCGTAATCATTCATTAACGGTTTGATGGCGGCTAAGCTGAAGCCTTGATCGACTAGCTTACGGGTGCCCGGAATCGTAGCTACCAGATTTTCCACCTCTCTACCGGCAAAAGGTAATCCCCGGAAGGCAAGGGGCTTTGCACGAGTGGCAAATTCATATTGAAGTTGCTGGTTGGCAAAGGCTCCTGCCAAAATGTCTAGCGGTACAGGGGGCTGGGGATTCAGTTCATCCAAAGATGCAGCCGTGATGTTATTAAATCGCAGGCGCTGCACCAACCATTGTTGACCATCGTGCAAAGCAGATAAGGGAATGTAGCGCAGTTGCCCGTCTGGAGCATAAATAATGGTTTGGGCATTTGCCTGTTTCAGGTCATCTTCTAGAGGTTTGATTAACCAGTTGTAAAGCTTCTGAGCAGGAACTTTGATATCGTTGCTGCGGTTTTTCAGGGCAGAGCGGTAGTCTGCGATCGCCCGATTCAGGACTTCCCGTTTCACCTTAACGGTGCGGCGCAGGGGTGGGGAATTGGGTGTAGTGATGACCAGTTCCAGGCGATCGTCCAGAATCAGGGGGTAGAGTAAGACCGCATTGCCCAGTTTTTCCAGATTGTTACGCAGCCGGTTAAAGCTCTCTGTGCTAACGGCTTGCCCCGGTGCCACTCGCTGGAGTTCTGCCAGTTTGGCTTGAATGGTAGGTTCCTCAATAAATCCCTTAAACTTCTGATTAATCGCTTCCTCCAAATTCACCAGTTGAGCAATGCGCTGTTGCTGGGCATCTGTGCGGCTGGCTTTCGGGATTTTTCGTAGTTGAGTGAGTTCCTGTCCCAGTTGAATGGCTGTTTTTTGCAGTTCGTTGTACTGGTTCAAAATCTCTTCTTCAGGACGCAGGATAATCAATTCCTGGTTGCCACCCCGCACGTTTCGCAAGTAATCTTCCAGTTCCTGTACTTTCAATAAATCCAACACCTGCTGGGCTTCCAATACCCGATCCTGTTGCAGCAAAATGTCGGCTAATCCACGATAGGTGCTGGCAACGGTTTCAGTGTAGGATTGCTGCTGCTCACGGGGTAATGCCCGCAGTTCTTCCCGAATCGCTTCATAAGTACTCACCGACTGCTTGAGAAAGACAATTGCCAATTCTGGCTGCTTCTGCGCTTCCAGCAGATAACCAATATTGTTGAGTGTGGTGCCTTCTACAGGACGATCGCCCACCTCTTTGAGTATCGCCAGGGCTTGCTGATAGAACTCCAATGCTTTGGGATACTGCCCCAGGCTATAGTAAACGAGTCCAATATTGTTGAGCGTGGTGCCTTCGCCAGAGCGATCACCCACTTCTTTGCGTATCGCTAATGCCTGCTGATAGAACTCCAATGCTTTGGGATACTGCCCCAGGCTGCGGTAAATCTCACCAATATTGTTGAGCGTGGTGCCTTCGCCAGAGCGATCACCCACTTCTTTGCGTATCGCTAATGCCTGCTGAAAGAACTCCAATGCTTTGGGATACTGCCCCAGGTTATCGTAAACACCGCCAATATTGTTGAGTGTGGTGCCTTCTACAGGACGATCGCCCACCTCTTTGAGTATCGCCAGGGCTTGCTGATAGAACTCCAATGCTTTGGGATACTGCCCCAGGCTGCGGTAAATCTCACCAATATTGTTGAGTGTGGTGCCTTCGCCAGGGCGGTCACCCACTTCTTTGCGTATCGCTAATGCCTGCTGAAAGAACTCCAATGCTTTGGGATACTGCCCCAAGTTGCGGTAAACCGCGCCAATATTGTTGAGTGTGGTGCCTTCGCCCCTGCGATCACCCACTTCTTGGAGTGTCGCCAGGGCTTGCTGATAGAACTCCAATGCTTTGGGATACTGCCCCAAGTTGCGGTAAATCTCACCAATATTGTTGAGTGTGGTGCCTTCGCCCCTGCGATCACCCACTTCTTTGCGAATCGCCAGGGCTTGCTGATAGAACTCCAATGCTTTGGGATACTGCCCCAGGTTATCGTAAACCGCGCCAATATTGTTGAGAATAACTCCCTCTCCCTGTCTTTCTCGAATCTCACGAACAATAATCAACGCCTGCTCATATTTTTTTAGGGCTGCCCTGAATTCTCCTTTCTGCGATAATCGTGCACCTTCATTGGTCAGCTTAATTGCTTCTCCTCTGCGATCTTGAGTAGTCTGGGCAATGACAGAAAGTGGGCTTCCATGCGCGTTAGCGTTCGACTGAGCGCTCACGCCGAAGTCCGAACGGAGAGCGGGAATGGGGAGCAAAGGGGCAGTGAAAAGGCAAACGGCAAACGGCAAAAGATGAAAGGGGGAGCTTTTTCGGTTGAGGTGCCCTTTTTTCAGAGATGGCTGCTTGCTCATGGAAAATTCCTCCGTCTGCAAAAAATCGTTCATTCACAGACTCTATCACTCCCACCCTGGTAGAGGTTATGCACTCTCATGCCGCCTAATCCTTTCTACCGAATTAAATGTCATACCACTTTAAATTGCGATCTCGACCCATTGAACCCCTCTCAGCCTCCCCTTGGCTCTAGTGTCAGCGACGCGAAGCGCGGGAGGTGCCGCAGGCGGTGGAGTCATCTGGTAGGATAACCGTTTTTATCTCTAGCTGAGTATTGTTAGACAATGGTGTGGACGGCATCTCTCAAAGAGTTTCCTGAAGCGTAGTTAAGTGTTTAACAAGAGATAAGCCATCAAAAAGCCTTCTGCCAAATTGGATGTCGCTTTTCCTGCTGCTGTGGTAAATTACTATCAGTAGATAGTACGAGAGTACTTATATGCTGGACTCCTCCACTCAAACTACCCCATTGCCAACTGATTCTACTGCTGCTCTGCTGCAAAAGACTGAGCCGACTGAACCAACAGAATCCGGCACTATTATCAGCGAAATTCCTGCCGAGGCTCAACTCAAGTTAGAGGTCATCCAAACTCTGACTGAACCGTGCGATCGCACCAGTTACGGAGAAAAACTGAGGGATGCCGCCGAAAAATTAGGTATCTCGGTGCGATCGGTGCAGCGATTGGTCAAACGGTGGGAGCAAAAGGGGCTGGCGGCAATTGTGAAGGATTCCAGAGCTGACAAGGGCAAGCACCGAATTAGTGCTTTCTGGGAAAATTTCATCATCAAGACCTACAAAGAGGGCAACAAGGGTAGCAAACGCATGGCACCAAAGCAGGTGGCTGTGAGGGTTCAGGCAAAAGCCCGTGAAATCAAAGATGAGAAGCCGCCTCACTATAGAACTGTCTTGCGGGTCTTGGAGCCTATGATTGAGAGACAAGCAAAGGCTAAAAGTATCCGTAGCCCAGGGTGGCGGGGGTCAACCCTATCCGTTAAGACCCGTGATGGCAAAGATATTTCTGTTGAATACAGTAACCATGTCTGGCAATGCGATCATACTCGCGTGGATGTCCTCCTGGTTGACCAGTATGGAGAACTGCTTGCTCGTCCCTGGTTAACAACAGTAATTGATTCCTACTCCCGTTGCATTATGGGAATCAACCTGGGGTTTGATTCTCCCAGTTCCCAGATAGTGGCATTAGCGCTTCGTCATGCCATTCTGCCTAAGAAATATGGAGCAGAATACCCATTGGAGTGTGAGTGGGGCACCTACGGTAAACCCCAGCACTTTTACACCGATGGTGGCAAGGATTTCCGCTCGAACCATGTGCAGCAAATTGCGTCAGATTTAGGTTTTGTCTGCCACCTGCGCGATCGCCCCTCTGAGGGGGGAATCGTTGAACGCCCTTTCAGAACGTTGAATGACCAATTGTTTTCCACGCTCCCTGGATACACTGGCTCAAACGTGCAGGAACGTCCAAAAGATGCCGAGAAAGATGCCAGTTTGACCCTGCGAGAGCTGGAGCAACGAATTGTCCAGTTTATTTGTCATCGCTACAACCCAGGGATTGATGCTCGGATGGGGGATCAAACCCGCTTTCAACGGTGGGAAGCTGGATTACCCAATGTCCCTGATGTGATTGATGAACGGCAACTGGATATTTGCTTGATGAAAGCAGCCCGTCGGAGTGTTCAACGGGGAGGCTACCTTCAATTTGAGAACCTGATGTATCGCGGTGAATACCTGGCTGGATACGCTGGGGAAACAGTATCGCTCAGATTTGATCCGACAGATATTACAACCGTTCTGGTTTACCGTCAGGAAGATCGGCGAGAAGTATTTCTGACTCGTGCCTATGCTCAGGGATTGGAAACTGAGCAACTGTCATTGGAAGAAGCGAAAGCTAGCAGCCGCCGATTGCGTCAGGCAGGAAAGGTACTCAGCAATGAGACTATTTTGCAGGATGCTTTAGAACGAGATGCCCTGATTACTAAGAAAAAAAGCCGTAAGGATCGGCAAAAGGAAGAACAAAAGCTGGCGCGATCGCAGCCTGAGAAAGTGGTGGAAAAGGTGAACGTCCAACTACCTGATCCAGAAGTGACGGAGGCTGAACCAGAAATAGAGTTTGAGTTGGAAGCTGAAGCCTTTGCTCCAATCGATTTTGATGACCTGAGAGGTGGCTGGTAGGTATGACACAAGCACAGGAATGGGCAGCCGTATTGGGTGAGTTTCAACCAACTGAAGCCGAATTACAGGCTGAGATTAATCGACTCCGCAAAAAAAACATCATGCCACTTGAGCAGGTCAGCAAACTGCACACCTGGTTGGATGGCAAGCGTAAGTCAAGACAATCCTGCCGCATAGTGGGGGAATCCAGAACGGGTAAATCAGTCGCTTGTGAGGCATATTTCTATCGCAACAAGCCTCAGCAGGAAACAGGCAAGAAGCCCACTGTTCCAGTAGTTTATATCCAGCCACCTCAGAAGTGTGGGGCAAAGGACTTATTCAAGGAAATCATTGAGTTCCTGAAGCATCGGGCAACTAAGGGGACAATATCCGACTTTCGCGGCAGGGCAATGGAAATCTTACAGGCTTGTGAAGTGGAAATCCTGATTATTGATGAAGCCGATCGCCTCAAACCCGAAACCTTTGCCGATGTGCGAGATATTTACGACAAATTGGCAATTTCAGTGGTTTTAGTGGGCACTGATCGTCTGGATGCCGTCATTAAGTGCGATGAGCAGGTCTATAACCGTTTTCGTGCCTGTCATCGCTTTGGCAAGTTGTCTGGTGAGGACTTTAAGAGAACGGTTGCCCTGTGGGAACAGAAAGTATTGCAACTCCCTGTTGCCTCTAACTTAACCAGTAAGGAAATGCTGCGAATTTTGACAACAGGTACAGAGGGTTATGTCGGGCGGATGGACGAGATCTTACGAGAAGCAGCCATTCGATCGCTCTCGTCTGGTTACAAGAAAGTGGAAAAGAAAATCCTTGAGGAAGTCGCAAGAGAGTACAAGTAATGGTCGATTCAGGAATTCAGCCCTGGCTATTTCAAATCGAACCTTATGAGGGTGAGAGCTTGAGTCATTTTCTAGGGCGCTTTCGCCAGCATAACCATTTGACTCCCAGCGGATTGGGACAGTTAGCAGGAATTGGGGCAGTGGTTGCCCGTTGGGAACGATTTCATTTGAACCCACCTCCCAGCGCAAAAGAGTTTGAAGCGTTGGCGAAAGTTGTTGGAGTCAGTGCAGAGCGACTTACAGAAATGCTGCCGCCCAAGGGAGTTGGGATGCAATGGACTCCGATTCGGTTATGTGGGGAGTGTTATGGAGAAACACCTTGCCATCGGATGGAGTGGCAATACAAGTCAGTTTGGAAGTGCGATCGCCACCAACTCAAGCTTTTATCAAAATGCCCTGAATGCGAGGCACCCTTCAAAATGCCTGCGGTTTGGGAAGAAGGTGCTTGTCACCGATGCCGGACACCGTTTTCCGAAATGGCTAAGAGGCAAAAGCTCGGTTAGGTTGGTTGAATTTTTCTATAGGCTTTACCACAGTAAGGACAGAAGCAGAATTTGAGGGAAGGAATTGGCTCATTGCAGTTCCAACAACGATCTCCCAACTGGTCTCCACAAGCAAAACATTACTTAGCACGCGGATGAGTCCACATAGGATCAGGGGGTGTGCCCGGTGCCCAGCATTTAGGACAGAACTTAAGCGAAGCGATCTCCTCTAAAGTCAAGCCTTTGCAGACTGCATCTAGATAATTTGCCGGGATGCCTAAAGCATACGCCAACCCACTTTTGGGCTTTTGCTTCAGTCGGGTCGTTTGCCCCCGCTCAATTTTGCCGACACTTTGAGGATGAATCCCTGCTTTTCCTGCCAGTTCCTTCTGACTTATACCCAGGCTAATCCGCACTCGCCTGACGTAATCTGCTAGGGATTCCTCGCGGTTTGGAGCTAATTCCTGATGTAAAAGCTGCATTGAAGTATAGATAAATCAATATCTTAAAGACTATATTAGTTGCCAGTCTTTGCAGTTGTTTTAACCACGAATCAAACTATGGAATGACTATTTCACTTGCTACAGTCGTAACCGATTTTTTGCAGCGTCCGGATTTGGCTCCAACCACCCTGCGTCCCTATCAATCAACCTTGATGCCGTTGCTCCAGGAGTATGGGCGATCGCCCATCGAAATCCTGACTCGACAAGCTTTGCAGGATTATCTCAATAGTCTGATGGAGATTTCCTACACTACCCATCATCGCCACCAGGCAATTATCCAGGCGTTGTTTAACTTTGCAGTTGAGCAGGGCTACCTGAAAACCAACCCGATCGCCCAACTGAAATGACGAAAACCAGACCAGAATAAAGGTGAACACACAACCGATGCGCTCATTCGCTACCTGACTCCCGATCAACTCAAAATTCTCTATCTTGTTATTGCTCCAAATCTACGGATGAATGCGCAGCAGAATGATGCGAGTGGTGTTGAGGTGATCGCTAATTTTAGGTACTGGGCGGGCAACTTACTTGGAGGGTTGAACTGCAAACAAGTTGATTGCCTATCCAAAGTTTGTCTTGTGAGAAAAGTTACCAATCCCAAAGATTCTTCGCAAATCCTTTTGTCGCCACAAGTAGGCAGGCTGTTGCAGGCGTTTCCTGAAAAGATTCACCTGGTAATCCTCTACCGCCTTCTGGAGCAGTTCCAATCCATACTGCGGAGTGAGGACAAACTCACGAATCATATCCGATTAGGTACGGTGAGTTCTTCGCAGTACTGTCTGAGAACTTCCATCATGGAGGTTGGCACTCTTACGTTTAAGTGTTCGATGTAACACTTGTCGCACTTGGACATTTTGTAATGGAAAGTTAGTTACACAGTGCGTCAACTATAGGACAAGTTTTCCCTTTTCTCTGCAACGGTAAAGATTTACAAAGCCGATGCTTGAATTGTGATCGTGAACAAGGCACTCAAGGCGGAAAGTCGAAATAGTCAGTAACGGTAAAAATGACCTAAAGGCTTTCTGCATCAATTTGTGGGTGCAGGATTAAAGAGCTTGAGCAATCGCCCTGATCGCCCCTTCACAATTCCTCGACCTGAAACGATTCTTCACTAGAATGAGTTCAACACATGCAACTTTGCCCTCCAATCTTCGTTGTAGCGGAAAGTAAGAACGTAGTATCCAGCAGAATATTTGAGGTTTTCCCTGGCAATGCGATCCTGCTCCTGTTGGTCAGGATGGTCATGAACTGAACCATCGCAGAAAATCGCTACCTTAGCGTCTCGATATAGGAAGTCAGGCTTTACATTAGCCTCTGGAATCAGTTCTTGGGCTGAATCTGGTAACTTCATGCCCTGGTTGTATAATTCATCGAGGAATTCTCGTTCAAAGGCTGAATTTGGGTCTGTCTGTGCGCGTAATTGTTGGTATTGTTCCTCACGAGACATCCCTTGAACATGACGGTTTATCGTGCTTTGTGTAAGCTGATCAAGGTACCCACGGATTGCATGGCGATCGAGTAATGGATGGTCAAATTGGTTGCGATAGGAGAGTAGACACTCATAGCAAGCCTTGGTGCAGCTCTCTTTTTCATGAACAAAGTGGCAGATATCTAGAGCTTCTTTTGCTAATGACTGGAATGCCGTTGGATTCTCCAGGATTTGAGAGAGGACACCAGCACCTCCCTCGGAAGCTTCCCAGAACAGAAGATATTGCCCCTGTCCCAGTCGCTCAGATGCAAGTTCGTTTTCTTCAAGCTTATATACAGCCTGAATAGCCCTTTCCATCGCATATTGGAAACTAGCCAGGAACTTATCTGAATGCTGTATCGGGATGTTGAAAGGTTTAATGAGGAGTACATTGCAAACATCCTCAACCATGAGATGTACTTCTGTTTGCAATGTATCAGAGTTCTCCTCACTGTTTGTATCTCCCCAAATCCCCGTTGCACGATCGACTTTGAATCCTCTTTCCTGACTACTCCTTAAGCCTCGGTTAACCCGCCAAATATTTGCTGTATCGCCATAGGTGATCTCCAGTAGCTTCGTGCCATCTTTGGCAGTAACAACGGCTAACTCTCGTTTTTGCTGTTCAAAACGGAAGTGGGTTGTGACGTTATAGCCGTACTTAAGCCGTTCTTCCTCATCACAAGTGATTCGTTCGCGTCGTCGAGTGAGCATCGTCTCCATACTCAATACTCGATTGAGTTTTGCAGGATTGCCATAGCTATCCGGTGCAATCTTGGTATTACAGTTTTCACATAAGTCTCGCTGCCAATCATCCCCCGCATGGAAATACCCACACTGGGGACAAAGTGCGACCCGCTGATACCCGCTTTCAATACCCTTTACAGGAATACGGGTCTTGGAGATCTGGAATTTACTTCCTTCATAATAAAGAATGTTTCGAGGCGCAAATTCACGAATCGCCACTACTCGTGGTCGGGAAACAAATTCTCCATCTTCCCCTGCCTGGATGTAGGCTCGCACTGGCAAGCGCGGAAAGTTATAACCTGGTAAGAAGCCTTCAGAAGCGAAGTAGCGATAGGGATAAAACTCTAACTGCGACTGATTCTTGCCTTGATTTGTCTGCCCCACCAGTAAGTCAATTTGTCGTTTTGCTTCTCGTTCTTGAGCTTCAGCATTATTGCGCTCTTCCTGAGATGCCAAACCTCGTGTAGCTTTATCAATCGTTTGCCGAGATACTTCAAGCTGTGTGACTGCATCGCGGTAAAGTTTTCGCCACCGATCGCAAGCTCGATCAAAGCTTGTCAGGGCATCCTCAATGACTTGGTGGAGAAAGTCTTCTGTATACCAAGTTGCCCGTCGTAAATCAGCCGTACAGAATGCATCCTCTAAAATGACTTTTGTTGCTTGAAAGCACCGATCCAAAGCGTCGGATGATAAAGTAAGCTGGTTGCGAATCGTCTCCTTGAGAGGGTAGCCATTCCCCTCCAAATCAAGAATTTGGTTCATTGAACTCTCAAGGTAAAGACCTGTATGAGCCAACCACAAAGAGTGAATATGCGATTTGATCAGATCCTGGTTTCCTAACTCCAACTTAGGCGGCACAACCACACCAGCAACCATTTGCTCCGGTCGCTTGAAGAAGTATTGATCATGTCCACTGCCAACGGAGGCGTAGGTAATGACTAATGCCTCCTGTCCACTTCGTCCAGCTCGTCCACTTCGTTGGGCATAATTGGCCGGACTGGGCGGTACATTTCGCATGTGAACGACATTCAGATCTGAAATATCAATTCCAAGCTCCATCGTGGGAGAGCAGAAAAGGGTTGAAAGTTCTCCATTTCTGAATCGGGTTTCTCTTTTTTGCCGATCTTCATTCTTCACTTGACCCGTATGCTCTCGCCCTTCCATATTGTGAACATTTGGGCCACTTCTGCCATAGAACTCCTGGAAAAACTGGTTAACCTCTAACTGCACATCTTCAGTCCCCTGCAATCGTTTTGAGGTCATCGGATCTGGCTTGATATGGCTAGCTTGCTGTGCCCTCCAAATCATCGCATCAACCCGAATTTGGATATCTTGCCCCTCTTGGAGAAGATAACCAGCATCTGCCAGCGCTGCTATGAGAGTTTTGATTAAGCTGTCATAGTCCGCCTCAGAAATATTTTGGTCACGCCAAGACCACGTTTGGGCAGAACGTAGAAATTTACCGATCTTGCTACGCGCTGTAAGCTTAATTAGATCTCTCCCTGCTTTCGCTGTTGAGATTGAGGCCCATCGCGCTTCGTTGAGACGCTCATATTCATCAAAGCACCACGGCTCTTTAATTGCCTGCCTCACCTCTTTCTTGAGCTGCTCGACCCGTTGAGGTTGTAGAAGTTCTGCATCCAGCACTAAATCCTTACGAAGCTGGTCAAGTACAGCTTTAATTACTTCGTAGCGTTGTTCCGGGCTGGCTTGAAGCAAAATTGGGTGGGAGTGTTTCTGCCACAATTCTGTTGCTCCACAGACCTCTTCAAGCCCCTCATATTCAATTCCCAAGAGTCCACACTGTTCTAAGTTCGGCTGAACGATCCGCCATCCTTTTCTCAGATCTTCGTAGAGTCGATATTCAATGAGATTGCGAAATGCCTCTTCATTCCGACGTTTACCAGGGCCATAGTCTGCAACCTGCTTGGCGTAATCTACCTGAGCTAGCCCCATCTGCTCCACCACCGCTTGGGCTAACTCTGTATGGGTTAGTTTTTGCTTAGCCTGCATTGCACCATTCAAGGAAGCCCGCAACAAACTCGTTTGCACGAAGTCGTTAAAATGGCCTGCCTGAAGTGAGGCATCCTGACGGTTATCGGTGAAACTCAGAATTTTTTGTGCCTGTGGTGATATTGCTCCGCTTGTCTTCAATCGATTCACGGTTGAAAGACAAAGCAAAGTTGTGGCGGTACTTCTACCTTCGCTACTAAGGCGCGAAAGTTTCGTGAATTCGTTTTTCTTTTTGTCGTGAACGACTCCACAGTTTAAGCAGGTCAGGAATGGCTTAGGGGTAAACCAGTAAGACGTACCCTCTAAAAGAGATGAAACGACTCGACCACTCGGCAGCACCCGCAACCGCTGAGGAATAAAGTCAGCGTATTCTTTCTTGGGAACCCTTCCCTGACGCTTCGTTTCATTGAACCAGGTATCTGGAAGGCGATCTTCTTCACTCTCATCCCATAATCCTGGTTCATCCAGGGTGATATATCCCTCTTGAATATTGGAATCTTCCAAACTGGAACTCAGGGCAGTTGGTAGAAGCGGTTTTACTTCGTTTTGGTCGCGATCGTAATGAACAAGATAATAGTCTTGACCACACTCCCGGCAAAATACGAGGGGATAGAGCAGTCGATCCTCAGTCGTTGAGTATTGCCCTTCGAGGGTCAGTAAGCGATCGCCCCGTTTCTCAGCCGTGGCATATACGCTTCCCCCTTGGGAAATGAATTGGTGTAACCGGAAAGCAAGCCCCTTCGTCTTACTCCCCCAAAAAAACATCTCCCGTAACAGTTCCAAACAATGGGCGACATCGGTTTGGGTCTCTGTTGCGAGTTTGGCTGCGCCAGTGGCTAGCGAAATGGGTGTTCGTCGAACTAGATGCCCTTCTTCTTCCTGAAGTCCAAAGGCCATCTCCATCCAGGCAGCTAGAGGGTGCGATCGGAATGCTTCTAAAGTTTGTTCTTCTTCTGGGGGTAGCCCTACGGCGATCGCCTCCCGTAGTTCATCCACTGTCGGATCGGGACGCTGAATCGTCCGTTCTAACGTTTCATCAATAACATTCTCTGCTTTAACCTCAATGCCAAAGAGCTTACTGGCGACAGCCGCAACGGTTTGATTTCGATTCGATCGCGTTCCTTCCGTAGACATCGTGGCACTGGTGCCAATGCACAATAGCTTCTGTCCACAGCGTTGTCGCAATTTACGGATCAGGATGGCGACATCTGCACCCTGACGACCCCGGTAGGTGTGCAATTCATCCAAAACCAGAAATTTCAGGTCAGGCGATTCGACCAGCTTCTCCTCCTGATTACGGCTGAGCATTAGCTCCAGCATCATGTAGTTGGTCAGAATAATCTGAGGTGGGTTGTTTTGAATCTCAGTCTTTTTTGCTAAGCTCTCCTGCCCTGTATACTGCTCAACTCGAATATGGGTTCCAGGTACCTGGCTTAAGAATTTATCGAACTCCTCTTTCTGAGAGTTAATCAGGGCATTCATGGGGTAGACCAGAATCGCCCGGACTCCCTTAAGACTCGGATTTCTGAGCAGGTCGTCGAAGATCGGCACAACATACGTCATGCTCTTTCCAGATCCAGTTCCGGTTGTTAGAACATAAGGCTCTTGGCGCTGTGCGACACGAAAAGCCTGTTCTTGATGTAACCGAAAGCTGTATTTGGAAACATAGTCTGGGAAATAGCGATCGCAGGACGGATGCAATATCCCCTCGTTCACCAAGGCAGGTATATTGGCTCCCTGCCGATAAGAAGGGTTAAGTTGAACCAACGGGTCTGGCCACAGTTCTCCCCGTTCTAGCTCTTGATCGACAAAATCTTTTATTCGCTGGTCGCGAATTTTAAGAAAACTTTCGATGTATTCCCGATAATCCCCGATCACCTCATCCCGAAGATTGAAAATATCCAGAGTGGGGCGATCGCCTGTTGCTGCTGGTTGAGCTGGGAATAAGTCTTGCCCAGACGTTCTGCCTCGTCGTTGGTTAATCCATTGCTCTAACTGAGTGGCTAGTTCATCAGTGAGGGTATCAACATTGATGATTGGCCAGAGGTCTGCAATATCCCAGTTGTCTGGCGCATAGGAAAAGAGAAGGTCTAATCGTTCAGGTTCTAGAGATTCCACCCCATTGCAATCAATCTCGGCACTGCCTTGACCGATCAGCATTAAGAACGGCTTCATGGCTTCATCACTTTGCTGGAGCAGCTCGTGTAACCGAACGGGTACCTTCATAGAACCTTCCTACTTTTTCCAATAAGGAGCCGAGAGACCTTCTAAAAACGATGACGGATTGGAGCGCGAACCGCTGACCAGCAGTGCTCGCATGGCTCGCGAACACCCCACATAGAATAGGCGACGCTGCTCGTCTGAAACAGACTTCATTTCGTCTTCTGGCAAATCCGCACCCATATAAGGAAGTGTGCCCTCACGCAACCCCGCGACTGCCACATAAGGAAACTCCAAGCCTTTGGCGGAGTGGAGTGTCATAACCTTGATATAGGTCGCATTGAGGTCAATATCATTGCCTGCAACGAACTGTGCTTCTGCACCCTGTTTCACCAGGCGTTGCGCGATCGCTTTACCCATTGCGACACTGGGGCAAAGCACTGCCCCTCCATGCAGCGGCAAGCGGCAACGTTTGGCAGCTTCAATAAAAAACGAATGAATCAAGCGACTTTCCTGCTCAACGCTATCGGTCAGGATAATGGTCGGAATTTCTCCCTGGTAGGCAGATGGCTCTTGAGCCAAACATTCAGCATCCCCGGCAGATGTCCCCTCTAAAATCGTGGCACAGGCCGCGATGATTTGCTCTGTGTTCCGATAATTTCGCTTCAGCAAGAGGGTACGTCCAGTAACCCTTAGATCGGCATGAATTTGCTTCCAGCTAAAACCACGCTGGTATAAGGACTGAGATGCATCGGCGGTAAGGTAAACCCCTTCGAGGGAGGGCACCAAGGCTAAGAGAAAGCGTAGGGAAACGGGTGATAAGTCCTGGGCTTCGTCAATTACAACGGCTTGGTAGGGAGATTCTGCTAGCTGCTCAACGACTGCCAACGCCTTACAGCGAAGCTGAGGCCAGGTGATATACCCGTCTTGCTCCATGAGTTTTTGCCAGGTTTGGTAAATGCTCCATAGGGCTTCTCGCAATTTTGCCTGGAGGGGTGCTCCCCTGCCTCGACGGTCTAAAGCTAGGTAGTCCTCCAGGCTCGTTACTCCCCAGCCTTCAATCACATCTTGGATTTCTTGAAGCAGGTAGGGCAGTCCAAGGCGTTCAAGGGATTGGCGACGACCCTGGCGATCGAAACTGTTTTTGGCGGGAATTTCGGCTGTTTGCAGGGCAATGTCCAGCAGGGCAAGGCACTGATCCTCTCGCGCAAATGTCGGTTTGCCGTAGGTCTTGACGTAGTAGTGGAAGGTTAAAGAATCAACGGTTGCAACTTTTACTCCCGCTTGATCCAGCGGTTGCCCGATAAGCTGGGTCAGCAGTTGTTCGGAATACGTGACCAGAGCTTTTGTGTAGGTCGTAAAGAGCACAGGCTTAAAACCCTGCTCTAGCAAGCTTTGTACTCGGTAAATCGCTAACGTTGATTTTCCAGTACCCGGTCCCCCTTTCACCAGAATGGGGCCTTGCTTACCAAAGGTTTTGAGCTTCTCCTGTTCTGGATCAAGTTTCAGCAGGAATGTTGTGAGGCTCCCTTCAACGAAGCGATCGAGATCCTCTGGCTGCTTCAATACATACTCACGTTCAGCAATAATCTCCTCAATGGGGCGAGGATAGAGATTATCAATGATGCGTTGGAGATAGTGATCGGGAATTGGCAATTCTAATAGGGCTTCAGAGTGCGGAGCAGCTAGAATTCCGGGCCAATGTTCAGAGGGGATTTGCCACTGTTTGAGAAGTACTTCTGTTAGTTTGAACGGTAATGCAGTGGTAATCGGGGACGGATTCTGGCTAGACGAGCTTGGTTCAGCTTGGGGGATGGGTTTAGAAGCGGTCACCTCTGCTGTTGGAGCCTCCTGATACTGGGGTTCAAGGATGCTCTCTTCAGGAGGTGGGGTAGGAGAATCTACTCCGGGCAGCTCGATTTCGTAAGTACGCTCGTCTCGCTTACGAACACTGAGCAGTTTTACCCATCCCTGTCCAAAGCTATAAAACAGTCGGTAGTCACCAATGCGAACGCGGTAGATGTTGTTGGTGTAGCCCTTCAGCTTTTTGGCATCACCCTGAGCAGAAATCGGATCAGTTTCGAGCACCTTCAACGTTTTGCTAATCTTTTTTTGAACTGCTTGAGGGAGGTTCAGCAGTTCACTAAAGAAGGTGTTAGTAAATGAAAGTGCCCAGGTGGATTGCATAGCCGAATTTAAGAGGATTGTAATGAATTAAATACAGATAGTGTGATATCGTTTCTGCTTTGACAAGATGATGCCTCAACCAAAATGTATCAAATCTACCTACAATTAAAACTGAGAGCAAAAGGTAGCTGTTAAGTCTGAGTGGGCAAAATTATGTCATCATCTTCGGAAGCAATTCTTATAACATATCCCTCAAATTGCTCGTTTTCAAGAAATTCAAAACTTTCGCTCAGTTCTAATAGAACTTGCGTCTCAAGATATTCCCGTTGATTTGCCTCACCCTGGTACTCCTCTAACCAAGGTGGAGGGTTTTCTAGAAAAGAACTCATCAAAACTGGATCAGTGGAGAATGCATCAACGCCTATATAGAAGAACTCGACTCTAGATTCGGAATCAACTCTTGACTTAGGTCGCGATCCCTCTTGAGGAGGCTTTTGAATTACTGTCGCTAGCTTCTCTTTATTCAAAATCAGAATAAGCTTCTCGTTTGGCTTACAGTAAACTTCATATATTGGAATGTCGAAATTATAGAAGGTCAGCCATCCTACTAAACTATTGACCGCATTTTCTGGAACTAATTCTTGATTGGTCCATTTAGACTTAAACTCACTTCTTTTTCTAATGAAGCTATTTAAGCTAGAGTTTGCGGCAATGATAAAGATGTTGCTTATACAGTTCTTTAAGGACTCCAGAACTTCGGAAAAGCTTTCAACATTAGCTGAAGTACTCCACTCAACCAGCTTACTTGTAAAATAGGCATTCTCTTCAAATGCAAACAGACGACCAAGGTCTTCTCCCATGAGGATGGTGTCTACATACCAATCTTCAAAGAACGCTTCCTTATCTAAAATCTGACTAGATGCAAGTTGCTCCTGTGAATTGCTAACTACCCCTATACTTCTATCTTCATAAAGACAATAGTGAATGAAGATGTCTCGTAACTGAGTACTTTCGCTAAATGCCTTTTTAAAGTCGGCTCTAAACTCTTGAACTTTAGCTCTACTAATCGGCTTGACTCTTTCAATTCGTTTGAAGTAATTCTCTATTCGATTTGTTAGTTCTCTAAGAAAAGGGATTAGAAACTCGTCAAACAACAGGTCGATCTGATTAATATCTAGCCCAAGCTCTCTTATCAGTGAGGGGGTTTGACGAATCTCACCTGCCAAGCTAATGTAGTATTCTTGAAGATTCTTCAAGTCATTGAGGAAATGAATATCCAGAGAGACAGGTAATTGGAAAGAATTTATCCTCTGTCTTAAATTTTCAGGGGTCTGAATTCCTCTAGGAAGCGTTCTTAATAGCAACAGTAGAAAGTATTTATCAAAATAGACCTTGGCTCCATGATGGTCATCCCAATAAGTGGATACCTTGCCCTCGAAGTGATACCGTCTTGAGTATTGAGTAATCACATCTTCTATGGTTGATGGCACGATACTTCGATTAAGCCATAATGCATCAGAATCAGGTGGTTGATTAAACTCCCACATGTACTTGATGTAATCGTATCTCTGCTTGAATAGGCAGTAAGCTCCAAACGCAATTACTAGCCCGTCTAAATTTCTACTCTTAATTAAAGCTGCTAGGCTAACTTTAATAACTTCTACACATTGCTTTAGATTTGGGCTGTTTTCTGAAAGCTGATGTATTTCTTCAATCTTAGATATAGAATCAATTTGCTCTACAAAGCTCTTATAATCGCTGAGGGAAATAGCTTTCCTATAAAGCGTATTAATTGACTTGAATTTTTCATCTATTTTGAATTCAGCATTTAATCTTGCATACATTTCGGTATTCGAGTCTTCAAGTGCTTCCTTATAGTCATCTGGCTCCTTAGGTTCTTGAATGCCACGATGGATGCCATTTACCAAAGACGAAATAAGTCCTTCGTAGACCTCTGTCGCACCTTGAGATATGAGGAACTGAACACCACGAAAAAAATATTCATCAAATAAATCCAGATATGAGAGTTCAAACTTATTAGAGATGCTATTGAATACAATATTAGTATAAAAGCTAACAGAAGTGGTATAGGCTGATGATATGTCTCCTTTGGAAACAGCTTTTCTTCGGATTTCTGCAAAGCTGCTCAAAACTTGTTTGATAAAAATAGAATTTTCCGTCTCCTCAGACATTTCACGTAGAAGTTGAAGGAAATTGTAAAGGGCGGGTCTACCAACTTCGAGGTTCTGAGCTTCAATTGCAGTTTCATGAATCCTGGTAAATTGACTTATTGCTGAAGTGAATGTGATGAGGTAATCCTCTGGCTTCAGGTGAATAAGTAACTGGGCATCTTGTTGTCTATCTCTATATGTTTCATAAAATTCAGGAGGAAATAGTAAACGTTCAAACTCTTCAGGACGAACTATCTTTAGATCAAGAAATTCTTTAATAACCAAACGCATTTCGCTAAGAGTTTGGATCAGATATTTATCACCCCTTCGACGGCTAACTTCGTAGGACAATATATCCCCAGTTCCCTCAAAAGCTGAAATGAGTTCGTTTTGTCTATCTGAAAGCTCTCTCTCACTGAATTTCTTCCTAGATTTCAGTTTAATCAACCCCTTCATGTCAATCAGTAATTGATCAATTAAGTATTTTGAGTTAACGGCATAGTCTCTAATAGTGTTGAAGAAATTTATCAGTAGGATAGTGCTTAGAAGAAAGATGGTTATAGTGAGCCATGCTAAAGTTTTCGGCAAAAGCAGAGACAGACCACCTGTGTAGAAGAATTTTAGTGAAACTGCCATAATGACATTGGCTATTAGCAAGTAAGGAAGTATCTTGACTGACCACTCATTACTGAATTTTCTGGTAATGACATTCGAGCTATATCTTTCAGATATTCTTGAGACTATTTCCAAACTCAATGGATAAGCGATCGCTATTACTGCTCCCTGGAAGGCAATAACATCTGATAAAAAAGCAACATCGGGAGTGAATGAACTAAAGGAATTCCAGAGGAACGTGTAAGCTTGCGTCACCCACAACTTAAGTGATTCAATTTGGATGGGTACTGTTTTTGCGAGTCTTGAGTGAAGCCTAATCAAGCCAAGCCAGTAACCAGAAGTGAGACCCAAACCAAAAGAGAAAGTGAATTGAATCATCTTGTTCTGAGATGCATTTCTAAGAAATTCGATGGCTTTCCTAAAGGAGACCTTGTGAAGCATATTTTCTTAATTCACTTATGGATCAAGTCATAGAGAATAATACTGGTAGGCATTGAGTTAAGTTTTGTTAATGAGGTTTATGATTCGAGTTTTTAAGGTGGTTTCCCGCTTGTCGTAAAACTGCTGAAAAATTTTCAGCTCTTCTGGCAATTGTCCTAAGTCATGACGATCGCAGTAGTCTTTAATTGCATTTTCATCGCCTTTTCCGTCATTTCCAGGATATCTATCTCTCAGCCACTGGATCGGAAGCGTAGCCTGTTTCTGAATATTCTCCTTACCTTCTAGAAGTTGAAGGTTGGGCAGTTTATCTCGGAGTTCCCGAAGCAGTTCTACACCAGCGTCATCAAACCCATCTTTCTTGAGCTGAGCAGGTTTGAATTGCGATCGAGGGAAAATATGATCGATATGAAATTGGTTTCTCAGGTCAACAAAGGGATAGAGCAAAGAAAGCAGTAGGAAAACTCTTTTGTCTCCATAGCTCATCGAAACCAGTTCTTCGATCTCTTCTGGCCCAAAAGTAAGCGACTTACCTCGTTGACCCATGGACTGGTTGAGATCGTCTATAGGAAATCCTGGGTCAGCCGAGCCTTTGATGACACTCCTTAGTGCTGTGAGCAACGTATCTAGACCACTACCCCAAATACCAGATGGTTTCAACAAGGAACGGAACAGCCATCCTTTAATCAGTATCCGATCGCCATCATAGGAATTATGAGTGCGGTAGTTATCTGAAAGATCCTTGTGGTAAAGGTAATAGGCGATTGGTAATACGGCACTGTCTGCTCGTAAAGTTTGCCAGTTCAAACCAAAATCAGCTATCAGGTTGACTGCCAATATGATGGCAGTACGAATCTTGGGCCAGAGTGACTCCAGCGTTTGCATATTCCCGTGATTGAAGTTCTCAACCTTGAATCCCACGCTACTGATATCTGCCAACATCAAGCCTGCTTTCAGTACAAAGTCTTGCGAGAAACTAAAACCATCGCGAATACCATTAATTTCATCGACTAGGTTATGGATTTCCTGCCGTGCATCCAGCTTCGACCACTGAGCCACAGCAACACTCAGCAAAAGGTCTGAATAGGATAAGACCGTTCCACCGCTATTAAGGCGAATGAAGATATTTAGGACTTTTTCAATATCCTGGCTGGTTTCTTCGTAATAGTGAACAAGGGGCTTAATGTGTACAGTCTCGTGGAGTTTTGCTAAAACTTCAAATGCTAAGTTAAGTCGATCGTTATCCAGATTTGGGTGCCTATCTGTAATCCACTTCAGCATGGAAGGGCCAGCTTTGAGGTTCAAGACATCAGAAACCTTGAACCAGATTTCGTCGCTGGTGTCCTTGGCTTTGGATGGTTCAAGAAATTTGAATCGGTATTTGAAGTCTTCGTACTCAGCATCATCTTTAGCAAGTAGATCAAGGTAAAGAAAGCATTTTGGAAAGGCATCAGGGCTACTCCACCACTTGTAAGGAACCTTCATCGACATTGAACCCCGAAGCCCAATGTTAAGGGCAGTGAGCCTTTGCTGCCCATCTAAAATGGCAGTTAGGTTTTGGTTAGGGAGTAGCCCCAAATCAGGACAATGGGGATTATCTCTTTTGTGATAGTCGCGGACAAAGCCATAAAACTTGAACGTGTGGCTATTAGCCGCCTCTACATTCCAGAATAGGAAGGTTCCAATTGGATAATCTTGCATCAAGCTATCGAACAGTTTTGCAATTTGTTCGGGTTGCCAAACGAATTCTCGTTGAATGGCAGGAAGCACATATTGATTGTTTTGAATGCGGGTTAGGGCATCGATAATAGGGCCGCCGGGTTTGTACATTGCATGTTCCTTATAAAGACAAAGACTGTGTAGACAAAGTTGTGTGGTAATTAGACAGCACTGATTAACTGTTGCAAATGATTGATTCCAAACGGTGAGAACGAGATGCTAGGTGCGGCATTCACCGAATTGTCTTATCTCGTTGTTTTTGAGAGTCGCTAAGTAACATGGGGTTTAGATTATTAAAGAGATCAATTCTTAACCAATAAGTAGATTTTCTATATCCATATCTCAAAAATTAAGCATGCTTGAAGATATCCACAAACGTAAGAACAGGTTTGTCGAAATTGTTTTGATGATCAAGAATACACACCGCTCTAAGCTCCGGAGAGATCCTATAAGAGTAAAGGTTGTCTTCACTTGAGCTTCGAATCTTACGAAAGTTGCCACTATATAAAGTTTGCCTGTCTGACATAATAAAATTCAATTTACTTGTAACTCTTTTTTGAAGTCCAAGAGGGAGAGCCGAAAATTTCTTCAAAAACTCCTCTGAAAGCTTTACAAAGACATCATGCTCAGAAGCATATGGAGCTTTTTCTTCTTGTATACCTTCAATTTCCTGCCTTGCTTCTGTTTTCTCTGCATCAGAAAGAGCTACCTTTGCAGCATCTAAAATCGCAAAAATTTCATCTCTCTTTTGCTTTAGGGCTTGAACTACACCATATCTCATAGGACGATGGTGCATAACCTTATGCCTTTCCCTAATCACAAATCGGATAGCCGTTTTAATTTTCTTCCATTGAGATGCATCTTGGAAGTACTTTGAAAAGAATCTATCCCAATATGATATTTCTTCAATTCTCTCTCTAATTTTTTCAACTACACTGGTGACTGTATTACAACCTTCAATTAGATCAAGGAGAAGTGTTACGCTCAAACCTTCATCAGGTGAGACTTTAGAATAAGTAGTGTCTATTATGGCAACCAGATCATCAAATTGAGTGCATTCAAGAGGATTTAGTAATTCACTTTTCCCTTCTGATTTTGCTTTTATCATCTCGACTTTCTCTCGGATATCAAGTGGAGCTATTTCACTCCACCAATTGAAGTTAAAATCTTCGACTTCAAGGATTGCCTGATGAACAAAGTTTCTGAATCTTTGCTCAATCTCTGCAAGAATTGGATATGCTTCTAATCGAGTTTTATCACCAACTTCATCTTCCACTCGAATGCAATTGAGTTTATTTTCAGTAAAATATCCCTTAAGTTTTTCATGACAATCATCTATTGTCTCTAAATTTGCCTCTATATGAAGAACTAAAAAATTATTCTCATTCCGAATATCTAGACTAGGAATTGATGATAAATTATCTCTTAATTCATGACGAATATTTGCATCAAGGCTGTCCCTTTCTATCTGCTTAGGATCTACCCAAAACTTTAGGGAATAAACATCCTTTAAATCTTCCATAATGTTTCGTTGTTCCTTCATTACAAACCTAATTTCTCCCAAGCCTCTAATACTAATCTTTGAGTGCGGTATTCGCCGAATTGCTTCATCTCGTTGTTTTTCAAGACGCGGAAGGTTTCGCTGGGAAAGTCGGGACCGTAGACATCGGCGGGGTCGAGGATGTAGCGGAGTTCGTCGCGGGTGAGGCCGTAGAGGTGGGCGTAGTAAGCATCAAGTTCTGCTCGAAGCAGGGCGCGGCGTTCTGGGTTCCAGGTGAAGGGTTCGCCGTCATAGCCCATGTCTTGAGCAAAGGGTTGCAGATCCCAGACGGTGTAGGTGAGTTCGAGGACGCGGTGGGCGATGAAGTCGATGTCGGCGTGGCTATAGCGATCGGGTGGGAGGACGGGGAGTTGTTTAACAACATAAAAACTCAAGTTACCGCCGCTAGCTTTTTGCTTAGCAACATAATCAAGAACTATAGAATTAAAATTCGCTACTAAAGTACAAGCTAGCTCTGGACTATGCTGAGGAAAAACAAGTGGTAAGGAATCACCGATCCCAACCAAGGGAAGAACAGAAAATATTACACTTCGAGAGTCTGCAACCGCGCTAATTGTTCTTCTAAATCCTATCAACCAATTATATTTCCATAAGCTAGACAAAGCCTTTCTAACTTCCGACTGATGAATCCAATATCTTACTAATACAAACCAATTCCGATCTTTTAACTCATCTGTAGTTGCCTTTACAGTTTGTGGACGAATCCCGTATATTTTGTCAGTCTGAACCCCAAAAAAAGTTGCTTTTCTATGGTTAAACTGTTCGATGAACTTAGATTCATATAATGGAAGGTAAATAGTTGAATCTTTTTCAAAGATGTATCCCTTAGAACAAAAACCAAGGCTCTCTAGCTCATCTTTTCGCTTAAACAAGCTGCTGTCTGACGTGATATTAAATAATCCTTGTCTATAGAGTAAATGCCAAAGTCCATCATCAGAACAAGCCTCATTGTCTAAAATGGGTATGGCTTTATGAATACGCAAAAGGATATCTACATCTCTGGAAGATTTGATGATTGGTAAATTCAAAGTATTTGGATTTAGCGTTTTAATATCTTCTGCACTCAGCTGATAAGTCCTAATGGAATCTTGCAAGTGCTTAACTTGCCATAGCTGAGCTGCTAAGCTAGCTCTTTTAATGCTGAAGCCCGACAGTGTTAACAATGCAAAAGAAAAAGTGCTTTCAGTCTCTCGAAAGAGATAGCCTCTATTGGTAAAGTCATAAAAACTATCTAAAGCTTTCTTATTGACAACATCTTGGATAAATTCTTTGGTTGAATCATCAGTGGCAATTGCTGTGGGTAGGATAAGTCCTGCCTTGCCAGTTTGAGAAATTATTCGATAGCTAGTTTCAGCAAAAATAGAAAAAGAATTTATCTTTCCTTTTGCAGTTAAGGGAAACCGATAGGATTCTCTAACAAATTTATTTTGAGAGTCAGCATCATGCTTAGCTATTTGAAATATTTCTACTAAGTGAGGATGCGTTTTTGGAAGTAGTTTGATCGCTTTTTTTCTTTCCTCTCCCGGTAAACGGGAAATGTTAGGACTGAGTGCAGCAAAAAATTCTTGCTCCTTCAGTTGAAAAACTT
The DNA here is from genome assembly GCF_056784235.1 of Kovacikia sp. CALU 1929. Lineage (NCBI taxonomy): Bacteria > Bacillati > Cyanobacteriota > Cyanophyceae > Leptolyngbyales > Leptolyngbyaceae > Kovacikia > Kovacikia sp. CALU 1929. Next base: position 39,693 of record NZ_JBXBCF010000074.1, on the reverse strand, counting down.
CCCAGGGAGGATTGCCCAGTAGACAATCAAAACCACCCTGCTTAAACACGTCTGGATACTCCAGGGGCCAATGGAAAAACCGCTTTTCCTCCGCCAAGCGATCCGCTGCATCTACAATTGCTTGTGTTGCCCAGTTACCCTTCAATAGATTATCCAAAACTCCTGAAGTGGGCAAAAGCTGTAGATTCTGCTCTGTCAAAGGCATAAAAAATGCCGCCGTCCATAGATTACATGCCGAGCGATCTCGTAACCACGACACCAGATGGCGGCTGCGTTCATACTTCTTCTGCTTTTGATGCACTGCTGCCGGGTCATCATCCTTCATCACCTCAATTTCACGCCACGCCTTGGCATACTCCTCTCGGTCTTTCTCAAAGGTTGACTCTAATGCGAGGGCGAGTTGACCTTGTTGAACATTTTCTAGATCTTTTTTGTTTGTTTTCTTAATAAGGGATGCAATGGCTTTGTCATCCCCCGTCACAGGTTTGTAGGCATTGTCTGGAATTCCTTCCTTCAAGCAATCTAGATCCAGCACTCCCACAAGCGAGTTTCCGCACTTAATTCTGTGATCCAGAAAGTTAAGCGATAATCCTCGGCAAAGTCCCTCTAACCACAACGCCACCTTACACAAATCCACCGCCAGCGGATTCAAATCCACCCCATAAATACAATGCTGAATCACATCGCGAATCGCTACCCGCAACGGCTCAGCTCCTGGTTGCATCTCTCCCGTTCGTACCCGTGCCAGTTCCTTACCAATGCGTCGTGCTGCCGCCAGCAAAAAGTGCCCTGATCCACAAGCCGGATCACACACCTTCAACTTCAACAGGGCTTGCTCTTGAGCCTCTACTGTTGCGTTCGCTCCCAATGATGCCAGCCGCTCCGCAATCACTGGCTCCAACGCACTCTTAATCAACTGCCCCACCAATTCCGGTGGCGTATAGTAGGAACCCGTCGTCTTCCGTTCACTCCCCGTCACCAACTGGAATTCCCAAATCCCATCAACCTGGCTTACATAAGGGTGGAACTCCAGCAGGCTTTCGTAAACACTGCCCAACTCCTCAACATCCAAGGCTCCATAGTTAACTCGACGTAATTGCCCCTTCTGCTCATAGAGCGACAATCCTCGCAACGCCAACATCAGATCATGGTTGTCGATGCCACACCCCTCCAGATCAACTAAGGTATGCGACCCAAACAGATCACCATCCAACGGCGACAATCCCAACACCTGTCCCCGCCAATTCTCATCAAAGAGCTGAAACGTAACCCGTAACCCCTGCCACAGATCCTGAAAGCCTTCCCGCCGCCAGCTCGGTCGCTCTACCAATGCTCGCAGCCGCTCAATGCTGTAGTACTCCCGGTAAATCCGTGCCTTCTCTGGATCGTCCGTTGAAAGCAGCAGATTTCGCGATTCCGCCACCATCAAAAACAGGAGACGATAAATCAGCATTAAAAGCTGTCGGTAATACGCCACCTCTGTCAGTGTGCCTGCCTCCAACTTCTCGCGTAGACTCTGACTTTGAGGATGCTGTAAAAATCCTGTTCCCAGTCGCTTAAGGGCAGATTCTACGCCGTCACGGAGGCGATCGCGAACCCGTCCACCCTGCTGCAACGACTCCTGGTGATAAAACTCCAGCAGACACTCATCCGCGTCGTCGATGCTTTCCGGCAAACGGGAACGATGGAACAGCCGATAAAATAAGCCAAACTCAGCAAAGTTCTCCCCATTGAGGATCTGCTCCAGGTCAAACTCAACGTAGGTCAGCCGCGTCATCAACGTCGAGTCTCGCAGCAACCGCCACCGCAGACCGTTGGTCACTACTGACCAGAGATGCTCCGTGCGGTTGAGGTACTCCTGTACTAAGGCATGGGCAGAAAGTCGGGGTGTACCGCTAGGAGGTCGCTGCTCCAGTCGTACTCGACTGCCAATAATGTGAACAGGCGGCTTATTCTCCCCTGGTTCGGCTCGGTGGGAAATTGCATAGGTTTGTCCCTCTACCACTTCAGCCTTCGCCACATACACCGGGTCATAGCCCAGACTTCGGAGCAATGGCACCACCCACTGCTCCCGTGTCACTGTCGTAGCCGGATCATCTTCCGATAATCGGGATACAGCCCGTTGAAATGCAGCCCAGTACGCTTTGGCATCCCCCCATGCCGTCGCAATCTCATCTGCTAGCTTGTCGCCTTTGGTAAGACCAAAGTCCTCCGGTGCTTGACCCTTAATCTCCCCAAGCACCAACTCTGTGGTCAAATCCGGCGCGATCAAATTGCCTTGAATATCAACCCCGACTGGCATATCAATCGTATTCTTCATGCCACATTCCTCCGCTGACCAGGCTGGAGAACAAAGATTCCGAGAATATCCATTGGCAACTGAGGCTTCACACGTACCTGTCCTTCCTTGGTTACATTGCGAACTCGTCGGTGAGATTGAACGAGTCCTTGGCTCCGTATTTGGGCGATCGCATCCAGTTCTTCTTCAAGCTCCCCCAAACTGCTCAGCACATCCGCAATGTCTAGTTGCTTTAAGGCAGGAGCAATATCTCCTACAGGCTCCGCTTGCTGGAGCAAATTCTGTGCATCTTCAGGCTCTAGCCACAGGGGATTAGAGGGTGAACCTGTAAACCCCACCACAAAACATTCTTCAGCTAAAAGAGACTCGACTTTTGGACTGGTCAGCAAATAGCGCGATCGCAGCAATAACAGTGTAGTGTGTTGCTCAACCGCGTCGGTAATCGTAAAGCCACAGCGAGCAGCAATGGGATCATGGTTATTCACCAGAGTCTCTTCTAATAAATAGCGGGCTAAACCCTCTACCAATGCATGGTTACGTCCGACATATTCCACCCCTTCCGGTGCGGGTGTCGTGAAGGTAATCGTGCGGGGCTGTGTACCCAGACTGGGTTGCAAGGGCAATGGGATCGACGGCAGTAGCCAGGATTGCTTTTTCTTCTGTAAGGACGCATTCAAGCGGCTACAGGCAGCTTTGACAAATCGTTCCACATCGGCTTCATTGCCAAGAATCTGATCCGATTCCACCAGCTCCTGTTCCACTTCGTCCGGTTTAATCGCCCGTTGAGCAAACCGAGTCCGGCTAACCTTCTCTCGCTCGACCGCCCGATCCCAATTTTTATGAACTTGCTCAACAGCAGATTCTTCGTTGTCCAGCAAATCCAGCAGGGAAAGTTGCTGAGCATCAGCTTTCCGGTCAAAGAGGGATTTGAACACCGCTTCTGAAACCGTAGCACTATCCATAGGCACGGGTACTGTAATGCCCAGAGTCCTGTGGATTTCCACCGCTTTCCGAATCAAAACGTCCAATACTGCCCCATCGACTGGATTGTCTTGCCCATAAATCAGATAGCTTTTCACCACAGTTGCCGTCTGACCGTAGCGGTCAATCCGGCCTTCTCGCTGTTCCAAGCGGTTCGGGTTCCAGGGCAAGTCGTAATGAATCACGGCATTGAAATGCTCTTGCAGGTTTACCCCTTCGCTGAGGCAATCCGTTGCCACCAAAATTCGCTGCGGATAGCGGGTCAATTCCTCCAAGCGAACTTCCCGCTCGTCCTCAGATAACTCGCCTGTGATAGCGATCACACGGGTTGTGCTCCCCCGCTTTTTCTCAAATTTGTTTCGCAATTCTTCAGCGACGTAGTTGGCTGTAGCAATGTAGCGACACCAGATAATCGGATTAAAGCCCTCAGCCAGCAGCTTAGTGGTTGTGTCGATCGCCGCCTGTAGCTTGGTGTCTTTTGCCCCTTTGAGCTTCGCCGCTGCCTGAATAAATCCCCTCAATTTACGCCGATCAGAATCCTGGTAAGACCGCTGCCCCTGCTCAAGGGCGATCGTGGGTTGGGCATCAATCGCCTGCTCCTGATCGGTTGGATCATAGGTATAGGCCACCATCAAATCTTCGTCGATGTCGATCTCGGTACCCTGCCCTTCGTCCGTTGCGGTCTTAATCACCTGTTTACCTAATGTTGCGATCGCAGCCTCAGGTGATGACATCACACAACGAATGAGTGCCAAGGCTGCCCAATACCGTCCTCGGCGCTGAGCGTAGCTCATATCCTCAGTTGTCGTTTTGACCAACCCACGCGCAAAGTTATAGACCTCCTCAAAAAGATCCCTGTATTCCTTGGATAACTTATAGGGCTGTTCCAGGGGGTCACGCTCTGGGAAAGGTGTTTCGTTCCCCAACCATTGCTTCACATCTGCTCGGCGACGCTGGACAAAATGATTAGCTAACTCAATTCGTTGCTCCTGGGTCAGGTTATTAATGTCCCAACTCTCAAATTTACCTTTGAGTAGACCAATAATTGAGAGGAATGATTCTTCAATCCCGCTGTGGGGAGTTGCTGTCAAAAGGATAAAATTCTGCTGCTCTCGCTCGGCTAGTTCCTGAAGTAATTGATGCCGCTGCTGCTGGGAGGTACTCCGTCCCCCTGGGCGAGCACAGGTATGCGCTTCATCCACAATTACCAAATCTGGACAGTGGGCCAGAAAGCTCGCTCGACGGCGGTCTGACTTTGCATAATCCAAACTCACAATAATGTGGCGGTAATACCCGAAGACGTGGTGATCACCTCCAGGCAAGCCACGCTCCAATTTGCTGACTGTGCCCGATCGAATTACGACCGCATCAATGTGAAATTTCTCTCTCAGCTCTCGCTGCCACTGATCACATAGATGAGGAGGGCATAAAACGGCCAGCCGTTTGACTTCCCCACGATCGAGCATTTCTCTAGCAATCAGCCCTGCTTCGATCGTCTTGCCAATTCCCACATCATCCGCAATCAGAAGCCGAATGGTCTCTAACCGTAGCGCCATGAGCAGTGGCACAAGCTGGTACGGTCGAGGACGTACTGATAGCCGACCCAGCGACCGAAAAGGACCTGCCCCGCTTCGTAAACTCAAGCGAGCTGCGTCCATGAGCAGTTGAGCAGCGGTGTGGTCTTGAATTGCGTCTGCTTTCGGAACCGGGAACTGAGCTGAGGTAATTGGCTCCAGCTCTAGGGGGTGATAGATGCCACAAACTTGATCCTCATTGCCACTCAAAGGGCGCAAGCGAATGACCTCAGGAATTTCTGAGGGGAGTACAACCCATTGGCGATCGCGGCAAGTAACCACAGCGCCTAGAGTAGGAAGGAAACGATCAGCCATTCAAGCCCCCAGTAGCAAGCAAAATAAAAACAAATGGACTCATGCCCAGTTACTATGCGTGCGCCTTTATATACCTTCAGATTTCTTTACTTTCAGAAGCAGCATCAAACATAGAAATTAATCCCAATTGGTTCTAATCAGGAATTTGACATTACTTAGAGAACTCCAAAGAACGATTGATCCTGTCATGCTGAGCAAAGCGTCAGCGTAGTGAAGCATCCCTATTCATCGCAAACCTGGAGATTCTTCGCTTCACTGCGTTCTGCTCAGAATGACAATGGATCATTTATTTCTTGGACATCTCTTATTGAAGCACGGTGAAAAAGAGAGCTGTTAATCCTCAAGATCTATAATAAACTTCAATCCTTTCCAGGAGGAATTAATTAGGTGATTCCCCCGCCATAAATTCGTCGTCTGCCGCAAACTGCAATACTGCCCACCTCCTCTAACCAGATGATCCAGCAGCAGAATCCCCACCATCCAAATCGCCTGAAGCAATGAGTATTTAGTAGTCGATGCTAACGAACCAAAGAGGATTGTCTGAAAATTCTTCAAATTCTCCACTGAGGCGAGATCGCTCAAATCACCCCGAACTCTTCAAGAAAACCTATTAAACCCCTTGCAAAGATTATGTACCTCTGGTATTGTCATCTCAGATTTAGAACAAATGTTCTATGAGTCAGATTACGATCCAGTGTCGCCTAGTTGCCTCCCCAGAAACCCGCCAACAGCTCTGGACGCTGATGGCAGAGCGCAACACGCCACTGATTAATACGCTCATTGAGCGTTTGAGCCAGCATTCTGAGTTTGAAACCTGGCGACAAAAAGGTAAAATCTCTTCTGCTGTAGTTTCCCAGCTTTGTAAAACCCTTAAAACCGATCCCCGCTTCAGCGATCAACCTGCTCGTTTTTATGCTTCCGCAGAGCACGTTGCAGATTACATTTTCAAATCCTGGTTAGCGCTTCAGAAACGGGTTCAGCAGAAGCTCGATGGCAAATTGCGCTGGCTAGAAATGCTCAAAAGCGATGAGGAATTGGCTCAGGAAAGTGGAGTGGAACTGACCAGAATTCGCGATCGCGCTACTGCTATTTTGCAGCAATTTCAGGCAACAGCGGCTTCAGTTAAGGCAATCCCCAATACAGGTAAGAAGGGTAAGAAAACCAGGAAGAAAAAAGACCCCTCCGATCGCAGTTTAGCCAATCAGCTTTTTGACCGCTATCACGATTCAGACAATGGACTGGAGCGAAGCGCGATCGCCTACTTACTGAAGAACGGCTGTCAAATCCCTCAAAAGGAGGAAGACTCTGACAAATTTGCCAAACGCCGCCGGAAAGTTGAGATTCAGGTCAAACGCCTGCAAGAGCAAATCGAAGGACGCATCCCTCACGGTCGGGATCTAACTGGGCAAAGCTGGCTGAGCACTCTTGAAACCGCAACCAATAGCGTCCCAAAGGACAACGCTGAGGCAAAACAGTGGCAGGATCGATTGTTAACCAGGTCCAGTGTTCTTCCATTCCCACTCAACACTGAAACCAGCGAGGATTTAGTCTGGGAGAAGAATGAAAAAGGAAGACTTTGTGTACATTTCAATGGGTTGAGTGACCACACCTTTGCCATCTACTGTGACCAACGCCAGCTTCACTGGTTCCAGCGATTCCTGGAAGACCAGCAAACTAAAAAAGCCAGCAAAAACCAGCATTCCAGTGCTCTATTTACCCTCCGTTCTGCTCGTCTGGCGTGGCAGGAAGGCAAGGGAAAAGGGAATCCCTGGGATGTACATCAGCTAACCCTCTACTGCACGGTAGACACTCGCCTCTGGACTGCTGAGGGAACTGAACAAGTCCGGCGGGAAAAAGCCGCAGAGGTCGCCAAGAAGATTACTCAAATGGAGGGCAAGGACAATCTTCTGGAGACCCAGCAGAATTATGTCAAACGCCTTAACTCCACCCTGAGCCGTATAAACACCCCTTTCGATCGCCCCAGCAAGCCCCTATACAAGGGACAGCCCCACATTGTAGTCGGGTTAAGTCTGGGTTTAGAAAAACCTGCCACGATTGCTGTTTGGGATGCTGTTACCCAACAGGTTCTTGCTCAGTACGGCATTCGTCAACTGTTAGGTGAAAATTTCAGGCTACTTACCCGAAGGCGTTCCGAACAGCAGAAAACAGCCCATCAACGCCATAAAGCTCAAAAACGCTCATCCCCTCACCAATTTGGAGAATCTGAACTAGGTCAGTACGTTGACCGATTACTGGCGAAAGCGATCGTCACGATTGCCAAAACCTATAAAGCTGGAAGTATTGCAGTCCCAAAACTGGGAGATATCCGAGAGCTTGTAGAAGTAGAGATTAAATCCAGGGCAGAGAAGCAATGTCCGGGTTATTTGGAGGGACAACAAAAATATGCCAAGCAGTACCGTGCCAGTGTTCACCGTTGGAGCTATGGCAGATTAATTGAGAGCATTCGGAGCCAAGCAACTAAACTTGGCATTTTGATTGAGGAAGCGAAACAACCTCTGACTGGAAAGTTAGAAGAGAAAGCGAGGGATGTGGCGATCGCTGCCTACCAAGCCCGCACTTAAAGGGGCTGTAGATACAAGTTTGTACCTTGAAAATCGAATGAGAAATAGCGCCGCGACATCTGCTGCTTGCAGCAGATGCTCGTGCAAAAAGAGGGTTAGTTTAGCTGTCAAAAGACAGTTTTGCTTTCTGACCCTGGTAGCTGCTCACCCTGATGCTGTCGAATGAGAGACCTACTTGTTTCTCATTCGAGATTAAGTCATGGTTGAGGAGTTCGTCTGCTTCAATTATGGCGTAGGTGCGCTCCCAGCAAAAAGGGTGCGGATGTACTGCTGTAGTGGCTACCGAACCACCCCCAATCAAGGGGGAACCCGCTTCTATTATCCATTTCAGCGCCCAGTCAAAGGACTTATTCCTTGAAGGGGTTCGCGCAAAGGTCTAAATGCTTTTGCCAGCTTGGCTTCAAGGTTCTAGATCACCTCTAGACCTTGAAGCAGAAGGTCCGGAGAGAGGATAGGCAATGCGATCCGCGCAAACACCTTCTGAAACCTTTGCTTTGTTTAGGTTCAGAGGGCTGCCGTCGCAACCACCTGTCCTTTCGGGGGCAGGTTGAAAGAAGAGTATCAAGTTGACTATGCCGTTGTTGCTTTCGTCGCAACCACCTGTCCTTTCGGGGGCAGGTTGAAAGTCTTAATGGCAATTGCTAACTCATTTAACAATGAAGTCGCAACCACCTGTCCTTTCGGGGGCAGGTTGAAAGAGATCTCCCAAAGACCCTTGCCACCAGCAATGAATTATGTCGCAACCACCTGTCCTTTCGGGGGCAGGTTGAAAGTTGTTGCAATCGACTGATTGCAATGGTCATTGCCGTCGCAACCACCTGTCCTTTCGGGGGCAGGTTGAAAGACGTTAGAGACCGCAAACCTGGAGATGGCAGCGTCGCAACCACCTGTCCTTTCGGGGGCAGGTTGAAAGTAGCTATCAGGCTATAGCCGAAGTGACCGGCTATAGTCGCAACCACCTGTCCTTTCGGGGGCAGGTTGAAAGTTGTTGCATCGCCTTGCCTGGTGTCCAAGGGCGAGTCGCAACCACCTGTCCTTTCGGGGGCAGGTTGAAAGCGATAGACCTGCTGGAAGGCGATCGCTCCCACCAAAATCGCAATCATCCGTTCTAATTAGGGCAGGTGAAAGAAAAGGAAGAACCGCAAATTTTCAAATCAGAAGGATTCCTTAATCAAAGCGGGTTGAAAGGTAAAACCTTAGCCTTCTTTAAGTTCTTTGGATGACAGTAATTTGTCACCACCTCTTCAACGACACTAATTTGTCACGATGACAGTAATTTGTCACTAACGACAGGAATCTGTCACCGATGACAATTAATTAGTCACTGTACAACAAAAGCGGGCGGCGAGAATCGAACTCGCATCATTAGCTTGGAAGGCTAAGGTTTTACCACTAAACTACGCCCGCTGGTGACCAGTTTGCAAAGCATCTGCAACGATAACATACGGATCGAGCAAGTTCAAGTATTTCAACGAAGAACTGTAATCCTAATCTTAACAATCAGAGCGGACAGCACAGGTTCTGGCGGATCGCCGTCCTGGGCAGCCATGAAACTCATTTCGTTGAAAATCACACTGATGGTTTGCGCATCGATTTCCGATGCGTCTGGGTTGTTTGGCTTGGCTGTCAAAACTTTTCCCGTCGAGTTAATTTCCAGGTAAGCTTCAAGTTCAATCGGTTGCTGGGGAGACCCTGGCGGCATATAGAGAGAGATTTCCTGCTCTTCGTGCAGGGGTTTGGCTGGTTGAGCTTTAAGATCACTTCGCATCTGACGAGTACTCAAAATTTTGACCAGGACTTTTCCCTGGAGGGAAGGGAGTGGCTGTCCAGAAGTAATCGCTCCTTTCGGGGTAGAAGATGGTTCTGAACCGCTGGCAGGTGCTGGCTCCTGGAGTTCGCCACTGAGGGGTTTGTTGGATGGCTGAGGGGAAGTGGGATTTTCGGAAGGAGGCTCTGAGGCGGTTTGTTCCGGGTGGGGAGAAGGGCGAGATTGACTGGGAGTGGTGGGTGGCTCTGAGGGTTGGGCAGGAGAGGGAAACTCCTGGCGGAATGGGGGTCTTGGGGGTGGTTGCCGGGGAATAGATGGCTGGGGACGTGCCGGGAAAGGTTGTGGGGGAGGAAGGGAGGCGATCGCCCCCTGCCGCTCTGCCGGTTGAGGTGGAGCCGCCGATGAGGGTTGACTTCCTATCCTGGGAGGCGCTGCCCGCTTTACTGGAGCCGATCTGGGTTTAGCTATAGAAGGGGATGGCACAAACTCCACAGCGATAGGAGCGCGTTCCGCTTCAACTTTCACCCGGTGAGTCCAGTACTGACGCAGGGCAACGAGTAAACCCAGATGCAGCAGAACGGACCCAATGGCAAGCACAATCCACAGAGCCGCTGGCTCTGAATGCCGTCGCAGGTCAGACAAACGCGAATCGACTGGAGTTTCGGTAGAATTCATCATCGAATACGCGGGATAGTTAGCTGGCGCAGAGTTGATCCTAGCTTATCGATACCCATTTGATTCTTCAGCCTGACACCGGACCTTTAACCCCGCTCAAACATGAAGTCAAAATCCAAAACTGATATGATAAATTCATTTCAAAAAATAATAGAGCCAAAGTGCCAGTATTTTCTTGGGCTATTTCTGCGGCTCTAAACTTTAGCTGGCGAAGGTGCGACTATTATGCAATTGCAAATTTGGAGACTTCAGGCACTCATTCGACTGTTGGCGCTGATTGCCAAACTAGAGGGTGATACGAACAAAACTGATGAATTGGTGGATGCGCTGATCCGACGATTAAACAGCCAACCCGATCGCCCCACTGACAAGCCACCCTACGTAGGGATTTTTGGACTAACCGACACTAATGCGGGGCGAAAAAAAGCCTGTGAACAACTTCAAAGTGGCTGGAACAAACTCCAGGGAGAGTGTAATGATACGGATGGTCTGGTTGATAACTTGCTCCGTTCTCTCAGTAACTTGCCTGCCAGACCAGCCGATAAACAACCCTATGCCTCCCTGTTCCCAGAGTCAAGAATGGCGTGGTTGAGACCGGACAACCTGCGGGCGATCGCACCAGAGGCATCCCTGAGTCGGGCTGAACAACTGGTTCCCCAACTCAATCGGACAATGGTGGAGTATAGCATCAACACTCCCTTGCGCCAGGCTCACTTTCTGGCGCAGATTGCCCATGAGAGCGATCGCTTCAATGCGTTGGAAGAATATGCCTCCGGTGAAGACTATGAATATCGCAGCGATCTGGGTAACACCCAACCAGGGGACGGGGTTCGCTTTAAGGGGAGGGGGTTAATTCAAGTGACAGGACGAACCAACTACCTGGAGTGTGGTCGAGCATTGGGTGTTGACCTGATTAGCAATCCTAAACGGCTGGCAGACCCAGACCTGGCATGTCGCAGTGCTGGCTGGTACTGGAGCACGCGGCAACTGAATGGAGATGCTGACCGGGATGATGTACGCACGGTAACCCGCGTTATTAATGGAGGCTATAACGGGTTAGATGACCGAATTCACTTGCTCCAGGCAGCAAAGAGAGCCTTAGGGACTTGAACTGTGAATCAATCGTTCATTCGCCCACCTGTTCATTGGTAACGGAGATCTGTGACGTGCTACCAACCGGATTGACCCTTCGCCCAGCCCATTCCAAAGACATGGGTGCCATTCGGAGCCTGGTGCTGACTGCGATGCTCGACCCAACCCAATTGCGCTGGTCTCAGTTTTGGGTGATTGAGCAGGCAGGAAAGGTGATTGCCTGTGGTCAGTTACGCAACTTCCCTGACGCGCAGGAACTTGGCAGCATAGTCGTTGATCCAGATTTTAGAGGGCAGGGCTTGGGAACGCATCTGATTCAATCCCTGATTCAGCAGGCAACCCAGCCTCTCTACCTGGAGTGCCTGGGCAAGGGATTGGCACAGTTTTACACTCGCTTTGGGTTTGTTCCAGTTGCTTGGGAAGAACTTCCCCCAGCCATGAAGCGCAAGTTCAGGTTGTCTAACTTCGCTGCCAGGGTATTTCGTTTGCCGGTGACAATTATGCAGTACCAGTAGGGCTTATGCGGTCAGGAAAATAAATTTTCGCCGCAACGGGAATCAATTAGCCAGAGTCCTGATGAGATTTTTGGAATATTGACGGGCAAGCTGAATCCCTGTTGCAGCCCTCTGACCAGCAGTGTCAGGGTATCTATCAGCTTCGGATCCCAGCGGCTGTTCTGTGCCTGCTGACACTCAGCCAGGGCTTTAGCCATACATTCAGCCATAGAGGGAATCTCATCCTGCGTACCCATGCTGGTTTGTAGATAGGTAACTCGTTGCTGAAATTCAGTTGCCAGTCCCAGAATGCGTGATTCTAAAGGAATTTCATCCCCGGCGAGTCCGGCGGGCTGGCCGGTTCCGTCCCAGTGTTCTGTTTGATGGGCGATGATGGTGGCGATCGCCCGCAGTCGGGGCATCGTTCTCAGTACCTGCGCTCCTGGTACCAGGGGACAACTGGGAGCAGCATCCGGCGTATTTTCTGAGTACCGCTGGCTGCTCGACTTGAGCACCGTTTCTGTTTGCTGAAGCGAGACAAGACGATGGAGCAAACCTGCCAGTTTGAGTCGGTTAATTTGCCAGGAGGGCAAATCGAGCAACTGCCCGATCGCCTCTGTCAGAGCCGCGACCTCTGCGGCGGCATCTGGATTCATGCTATCTGTCTGGTCAGTCAACTGTGCCATGCGCAGAAAAGCTTGCACCTCGTTGGATACCAGATTGTTGTCCAGAATGTCCTGGTGCAGTTCTAGAAGCGGTTGAGCCTGTATCGCCTGATTCAGGTTTGACTGTCCCTCTTTGAGGTAACTAACAACCTGAGAAACAATGGCAGACAGGTCATCGCGTTGATCGGTTCGGGTAGCGGTAATTCTGTCTACCTGGGCAGTCAGTGCCTCTGCCAGGGCAGGGTTGTAGGAACGGATATGGGCGATCGTCAGTTCTACCGTCTCCTGCACCAGGTTGGTTTCAAATGTCCAAAATCCGTAAAACTTCCGTTCTAAATCCTGAGTGGGCAGTCCTTGCTTGCCATAATCTTCTGCTGAAAGTTCCTGGCATAGAACCATAGCTGAGTAGGTGGGAGCCAAAATCATTAAATGCCATTCCTGCGCTACCGGATCAGACGGTTCCAGGTTAACCAGTTCTACATTTGCCTTCTGACTGGTGGGGTGGTCTGCAAAGCCTGTATCTGGGGCTGCCATGATTACAACCTGCTCAGATTTTTCCGCCAGGTCTGCATATCGCTCCGCCTCTTGCAAAAACCACTTTCCCCGCTGAAATGCCGCGATCACCAGCGGTTTGCTGCCCGCTGACAGAATGCAGTCTTCCAAAGCATGACACAGGGCAACCAGGGTATTTTTGTAGTAAACCCCAAAGTTGAGCGATCGCCGACCAACTTGACCAGACTGGTGTGCAGCTTTTAACTGATAAAGTATTGAACCTTCTAGCATGTTCGCAATTCCGGCATTCCCAAGTGCTTTATTAGAGCTAACCCCTCACTTCTTAACATAAGTTTACCAGTTAATTGGTGGGAATGAGGTGTTTCAGCAGGTAAATCAGAGCGAAGTGGAAAGTGATAGGGTTTTAATGTCACCAGCCGTCATGTCATAAGCCATCCTAACCACCCCATGAGTTCTACGATCGCCCATCTAAAAACCCAACTTGAAAAAGCGCTGGTTGCCGCCTTTGGTGCGGACTTTGCAGGAACCGATCCGATTCTGGTGCCTGCCAGCAATCCCAAGTTTGGAGATTACCAGTCAAATGTGGCAATGTCGTTGACTAAAAGGTTGGGTAAGCCACCGAAAGCGATCGCCGAGCAATTAGTTGAGCATTTAGACATAGCAGAACTCTGCCAGCCCCCTGAAATCGCTGGACCTGGGTTTATTAACCTCACTCTGAAACCGTCCTATCTAGAAGCACAGCTCAATTCCATCCAAACAGATCCTCGTTTGGGAGTCTCCCCCATCTCTAAGCCGCAGCGCGTCATTGTCGATTATCCCAGCCCTAATATTGCCAAAGAAATGCATGTCGGGCATTTGCGTCCTGCCATTATTGGTGACTGCATCGCTCGCATTCTCGACTTTATTGGGCACGATGTTCAGCGGATCAGCCATGTGGGAGACTGGGGCACCCCATTTGGAATGCTGATTGCCCACCTGCAAACGGCTTACCCAGAGGCATTGACCAGCACCGAAAATCTGGATCTGGGTGACCTTTCTACCTTTTACCGGCAGGCAAAGCAGCGGTTTGACCACGACGAAACCTTCCGAGACACGGCCCGTCAGGCAGTGGTGCAACTCCAGGCTGGCGATCAAGCGACCCTCCGCGCCTGGGAAATCGTTTGCGATCTGTCGAGTCGGTCTTACCGAAAAATCTACGACCTGATGGGCATTCTGCAATTTATTGAGCGGGGTGAATCCTTTTACAACCCATTTTTGCCAGAGGTGGTCAAGGAGCTAAAGGAGAAGGGGCTGCTGGTGGAAGACAATGGTGCCCAATGTGTGTTTCTGGAAGGATTTACCAATAAAGATGGCAACCCTCTGCCCCTGATTGTGCAGAAGTCAGACGGGGGATACAATTACGCCACGACTGACCTGGCAGCCATTCGCTACCGGGTAACAGTGGACAAAGCACAGCGAGTAATTTATCCCGTTGGGGTAGAGCAGACCAATCACTTTGCCCAGATTTTTCAAGTCGGGCGGCGGGCAGACTGGATCACAGAGGATACTGAGTTTTACCATGCCCCCTTTGGGTTGGTGCTGGGTGAAAACGGGCAAAAACTGAAAACCCGTTCAGGAGAAGCTGTTCCGTTGTGGGAGCTATTGCAGGAAGCGATCGCCCATGCTCGTCAGGATCTCACAACCCGCCTTCAGGAAGAAGAGCGGCAGGAAACCGAAGCGTTTATTGATAATGTCGCCCGTATTGTTGGCGTTGGCGCAGTGAAATATGCGGACCTGAGCCAGAACCGCACCAGCAACTACATCTTCAGTTATGACAAGATGTTGGCACTCCAGGGCAACACGGCTCCCTATATGCTGTATGCCTATGTGCGAGTGCAGGGCATCAGCCGTAAAGGACAGATTGACTTTGAAAACCTGGGGTCTAATGCCAGAGTTCTGTTAAATGAAGAGACCGAATTGGTACTGGCAAAACACCTGTTGCAACTGAACGAAACCCTGACCCAGGTTGCCCAAGACTTACTTCCCAATCGCCTTTGCCAGTATTTATTTGAACTGAGCCAGAAATTTAACCAGTTCTACGATCGCTACCCCGTACTCCAGGTAGAAGAACCTTTGCGAACATCCCGCTTGATTCTCTGCGACCTGACTGCCCGTACCTTAAAACTGGGCTTATCCCTACTGGGTATCGAAGTGCTAGAGCGCATGTAATTCTGACTCCTGACTCCTGACCCCTGACTCCTGGACCCTAACACCGACCATCCCAAGAGCGTTAAGATCAAAAATATTCTCTGATTAACTTGTTGAGAGGAGCCTGAGGTATGGTGCAGAAATGGTTAAGAGGATTGATGGTAGTTTCAGGACTGTTCTTGATCAACAGCATGATAGCTCCAGCGTGGACTCAGACTCCTCCCCCTAGAACCTTTCAACCGGGCCCCTGGCAGCCCGTAGCACGGGTGAATCCCCGTCAACCCATTCGGGTGCAACTTATCAATCGGACGGCTATTCCGGTGGAATATATCTTGACCACCCAAACAGGCTTTCGGCAGCTTGCCCCTGGACAAACGGCTCAACTCAGCGGGTTTTCCCTACCAGCCTATTTGAACATTAATCCCACCCGCGATCGCACCATCATCACCTATCGCGTGTCCGTCAATCCAGAAACTAACACCGCCACTGTCGAAATTCATCCCTCCCCTACGGCTGGGCTTCACTCAATTAACATCGATGGGACTGGGGCGATTTATGTTTATTAGGACAGGAGAGCAAACACAACATATCCCGGTACGGGCTTGGCACTGCCAAGCCCCTCCTGAACTTTGATGTGCCCAGAAATCCGTTTAAATCGGGATAACAATTAACAACCCATTTTTCCTTTCGCCTTACTCCAAACTTTCAACTTTTCTCCCTACCCTCTGCTCCTCTGCTCCCCTTCCCCCTCATCCTCACTTCGCTTTCGCTTCCAGATTTTCCAGACGACTCTTGAGTTCCTGGTTTGCTTTCTTTAACTGGTCGAGTTCTTCCCGTAACTGCTTGACTGCCTTATCGCTGCCAATGTTCTTTTGCACTCGTTGAACGGCTTCTTCGGCGATGCGGCGAACGCGCCCATCTGGGGTCTGGTCTGCCAGGGATTGCAGGATGCCGATCGCCTTAGGGGTTTCCATCTGACCGAGGGCGTTGGCAACGGCAACCTGGGTCAGAAAGAAGGATTCCCTGGACAGTTCGCTCAACCGATCCAGGATGCGTTCCAGGTTAATGTTGGTTTGCCCGCTGGAAATGGTGCCCAGCGATCGTACTGCCGCCAACCGGAGTGCCTGGGGAGTTCCCGCTTCGGTATAGTCCAGAATCAGGTTGAGGGCATTTTCCGAGGTTTTCATCTGGCTGAGGGCAGCGATTGCGCCTGAGCGCACGACTTCATTCCAACCCCGGCGCTCTTTCAGCACAGACTTCAACAGCTTCAGTGTCTTTTCTTCTTTGTTTTCGATCAGGCTGGATGCCGTCAGGCTTCCCAGGGCGCGAATGGCAGCGGCTTCCACGTAGTAGCTGGGGTCTCCCTTTTCTGCCAGGGGCTTGAGGGCTTTGTAACTTTCTATCGTTTTGATGCCTGCCAGTGCCTCCACCGTTGCCCGTCGGACTCTGGCATCACCATCTTCCAGTCCTGCCAGCAATCCCTCAAATGCCTGATCTAACTTGACATTTGCCAAATTTTTGACAACTTCTATTCTTACCCCCCAGAAAGCCTCCTGCTTCAGTGCCTCTGCAAGAGCTTTAACCGCTTCCAATCCACCCTTTTTAGCCAGTGCTTCTGCCGCAAAGATACGTGATAAGGGATCGGGATCCTGTTGCAACTGCGCCTTGAGTTCGGGAACGGGATATTCCAGCGTGACGGTCTTCAGAATGTGATTGCCAGCGTCAAAGCTGATAAAGTCCGGCTTCTTTTCCAGGGGAAAGTAGAAGCTCTGTTCCCGCTCATGCACCCGCAGAGTGAAGGTTTTCAGGTGAGGGGTAGGGAGTTGAGAGTTGAGAGTTGAGAGTTGAGAGTTCGGAGTTGACTGATTTCCCTCTGCTCCTCTGCTCCTCTGCTCCTCTGCTCCTCTGCTCTCGTCTCCCCTCTCTCCTCTCTCCTCACCCCCAACATAGCCAAAAGCAACTGGGAGCTTGAGATCAAACAAATCATTCCGGCTACCGTTGTTGCTGTCTTTTGCCTGGGTTTGGGTGATGGTCAGTTTAGCGAGGTTGCTGTCGCCATCCCAACTGTAGGCAACTTTGTAGTCGGGATGTCCACCCCGGAAAACAAATTGGTCAAATAGGAAAAGAAGATTGCGTCCTGTGGCTTTTTCGATCGCCCGCAGCAGATCAATGGTTTCTACGGTTTTGTGGGCGTTGTCGTTGACAAAGGTGGCGATCACGTTGAAAAACAGGTCATCTCCCAGTTCTGCCCGAATCATGTGGTAGACACAGGCACCTTTTTCGTAAAGGTGGCGATCGTAAAGTTCAATCGCTTCCCGGTAGATGTGGGTGACGATGGGGCGACGGTAACGGGATGCATCTTCGTCCAGATAGCTGCGGGCTTCGTTGAGCCGGTAGTAGGCAGCATCCTCTGCTCCGTACTCCTGCTCCGTCCACATGACTTCCGAGTAGGAAGCCATTCCTTCTTTGATCCAGGCATGGGACCAGTGTTTGATCACAACCAGATCGCCAAACCACTGGTGCGCCAGTTCGTGGGCAACCAGACTCTCGGTACCCCGGTTATCGAGGGAAGCCCGTTCATCCAGCAGGCAGCGATCGGTCAGCAGGGTGGTAGAGGTGTTTTCCATGCCGCCAAAGATGAAGTCATCGACACATACCTGGGCGTACTTGGGATAGGGATAGGGATAGCCAAACTTCTCACTGAAAAACTCAATCATGCGGGGGGTTTTTCCCATGCTGAGGCGGGCTTCCCGCTCTTTACCTTTCTCAACGTAGTAAGTCACGGGTTTCCCGTTCCATTCATCCCGCAATTCAGCAAAATCACCCACTGCCAGAGTCATTAAATAGGTGGGGTGGACTTCTTTTTGGAACCAGTGATAAATCTTGTCGTCACCCTTGGCTTCGGTCTTGACTAGCTCTCCATTGGAAATGGCAATGAATTGTCTGGGCACCCGTACCCGAATTTCGGACGTTGCCAGTTGTCCCGGATAGTCAAAGCAGGGAAACCAGAAGCGGGAGTCTTCATCTTCGCCCTGGGTCCAGACCTGGATGGGCTTATGGGAGTAGTGCTTGTCAGGCGCAATGAAGTAGATGCCACGCTGGGGGTTTTCGACCCGGTAGGCGATCTCCAGTTGAATCACTTTTCCCGCCTCGGTGGGCTGGTCCAACCGGACGTAAAGTTGCTCCCCGTCATAATCAAACTCCTGGGGAGTTGTGCCAATTTTGACGGACTGAATATTCAGATTCACGGCATCCAGGGTCAGGCTTTCGATCCCACTCCGAACCGGGTTGAGGCGAATTTCGCAAGTACCCTGATAACTTTTGTTGGCAATATCCAGGGTCAAGTCCAGAAAAATGTGTTCGACCTGACCGGGGCGATCGGGGTTGTAGTGAGGTCTGGCACCAGGCAACTCAAACGACTTGCGACCGTTTTCACCATCAAAATAAGACTTCGACATGGAAGAATGACCCTATAGAAAGAATTGCTAAATATGTTTTGGGCGATAAAAGATACACCGTCTTTCCAGAGTAGCGCCTCGGCATTTTGGATGGGCGATCGATCTGCCTGATTTAAAGTTCAGCACAGCCTGCAATAATAGGTCTGGTAATTTCTGATTAACAAACTGCTTAAATATGACCCTTACAGCCAGTCCTGCGCCCACTCTGATGTCCCGTCTGGTGAACGGTGTTCTCTCGATTAAGCCCCTGGCAAACCTGGCAAAAAACCGGGCACGGGAGATGATGATGAAACGGGCAGCGGCGATCGGGGTTTACTGGACTAAAGAAGTGGAGACGTTAAAGGCACGGGATTGGAGTACAGACCTGGAAGCCGTCCAAAACCCGAATGTGACCTACCCAGACTATTACCTGACTTCCTTTCATGCCTATGAAGAAGGGGATCTGGGCTGGGAACCTGCCCTGGAGGTTGAAGTCGCTGCCCATACGGTTCATGCCGGCATCTGGAAGGAGGCTGGAGCAGAGGGGGATGCCCGCCTGCGCCAGAGCTACCACGACATTCTTAAGACCAGTTTGCCAGAGACTCCCAGGGATATTGCAGATATAGGCTGTAGCGTTGGTATGAGTACCTTTGCCTTGCAGGCAACCTATCCTACTGCCAACATCACCGGAGTCGATTTGTCTCCCTATTTCCTGGCAGTTGCTCGTTACCGCACTCAACGTCGGGAGCAAGGAATCCCCTATGGTGTGCAGGAACAGTTTCTCCCCACTCCCCACTCCCCACTCCCCACTCCCCACTGGCTACACGCCTCCGCCGAAGCAACGGGGCTACCCGATGCCTCCTTTGACCTGGTATCGACCTTTTTGATCTTCCATGAACTGCCCCAGGATGCAGCGGTCAAAGTTCTACAAGAAGCTCACCGAATTCTCCGACCCGGCGGTCATTTCGCCATGATGGATATGAACCCCCAGTCAGAGATTTACGCAAAAATGCCGCCCTACATCCTGACGCTGCTAAAAAGTACAGAACCTTACCTGGATCAATACTTCAGCTTCAATTTGGAACAGGCACTCATTGACGCAGGCTTTGAGCCACCAACGATCACCTGTAACAGTCCGCGGCACCGCACGGTGATTGCCAAAGTAAAGAAATAAGCTGCCTCTACCCTACAATTTGGGCGATCGCTGATGCCAGTCGGTTGCCTGTTCGTAGGCGTAACCCACCTGAAGCACCTGGTCTTCCCGCAGCACATTACCGATAATTTGCAATCCCACGGGCATTCCCTGGGAGTCAAACCCACAGGGGACACTCATCGCAGGCAACCCTGCCAGATTGACAGGAATCGTCATCAGGTCTACCAGGTACATGCTGAGCGGGTCTGCCGACTTATCGCCAGACTTGAATGCCGTGGTCGGTGCTGTGGGAGAAACCAACACATCCACTTTGCTAAAGGCTGCTTCAAAATCCTGCTTGATCAGGGTTCGTACCTTCTGTGCCTTCAAATAATAGGCATCGTAGTAACCGGCAGAAAGAACGTAGGTGCCAATCATAATCCGGCGTTTCACCTCTGAACCAAAGCCCTGGGCACGGGTGCGGGTATACATCTCGACCAGATTTTCGGCATCCTCAACCCGCAGCCCGTATTTGACCCCATCATACCGGGCGAGGTTTGCCGAAGCTTCCGATGGCGCAATGATGTAGTAGGCGGCAATTCCATAGCGGAAACGAGGACAGGAAATTTCCTGGACTTCGGCTCCCAGATCTTTGAGCTGGGCGATCGCCCCTCTGACTGACTGCTCCACCTCTGGGTCTAACCCTTCCCCAAAGGTTTCTTGAATCACCCCCACCTTCTTCCCTTTCAGATCCGCCGTCAGGTATTGCGTGTAGTCGGGGATCTCCACATTCAGGCTGGTCGAGTCTTTGGGGTCATACCCGGCGATCGCACCCAGCAGAATAGCCGCATCTTCCACCGTCTGGGCAAACGGACCAATCTGATCCAGGGAAGAGGCAAACGCCACCAGCCCATAGCGGGAAACCAGCCCATAGGTCGGCTTTAACCCCACAATGCCGCAGAAAGAAGCCGGTTGTCGAATCGAGCCACCCGTATCGGAACCGAGGGAAACCACACATTCTCCCCCCGCAACCGCCGCCGCCGAACCCCCAGAAGACCCCCCCGGCACCCGTTCTAAATCCCAGGGGTTTGCGGTCAAATGATAGGCAGAGGTTTCCGTCGAACCACCCATCGCAAACTCATCCAGGTTGGTTTTACCCACCATAACGGCTCCGGCGGCTGCCAGCCTGGTCGTCACTGTGGATTCGTAGGGGGGCACAAAATTTTCCAAAATGCGGGATGCACAGGTCGTTGGGATGCCCTGAGTACACATGTTGTCTTTGATCCCAATCGGAATCCCTGCCAGAGGTCCAATCTTTTCTCCCGCCGCAATTTGGGCATCCACCTGTTTTGCCTGCTGCAATGCCCGTTCCGCCGTTACCGTCAGGAAACTGTGCAATTTCGGCTCCAATATCTGAATCCGATCCAGGCTTTCCTGAACGACTTCAACCGCAGAGCGTTTTTTCTGGGTGAGTTGTTGGTGCAACTCGCGGATGGATGCCATGCAATGACCCCTTTTTGACTGAATATTCAAAACTCCAGTATACGGTTGCTCGTTAACCATGAGCTAAACCTCATCCAAGTTGAGAACTGGAGATTTTTCCAAGGAAAAACTATGGGTTTGTAAGTTGGTGAGGTTTATCGATGGAATTCTTTGCTAATCTACTTACTGCCAGCTTTTTCTGTTGCGGGCATTATGCAGGACTCGTTAAATTCATGGCTTATTGTTTTGCTGCCAGATTTCAGTCTAGTTTTGTTCTCGCCACGTTACTTGCAGCAGGCATCACTCCAACCATAGCCAGTGCCCAGAACAAGATTTATAACCCGATTCCCCTCACTCCCGGTGTCACAGTTACCGATCGCCTGACGGATAAAGACATTCCTACCGGGCAGGGTGGTTTTGCCCGAGACTATGTATTGCAGTTAAAGGAAGGCAGCCAACTGGCGATCGACCTGACCTCCGATAATTTCGATAGCATTGTGGCACTGATTGCAGGAGACGGTTCTACCGTTGCCGAGAACGACGACGGTCCTGATGGCACTACAAATTCCCTGCTATTCACCCGTATCACTCAAACGGGCACCTACTACATTCGAGTGCGAGCCTTTGGCGAAGTTGCTGGGGGAAACTACAAGCTTAAGGTGACGCTGTTGAGACCCGTTGAGGGGGGGAAGTGAAGGGAGTCACCCTGCCCGCCGCCGCAGTATTTCTAGCAGGGTTGAAAAGTGGGCAGGAAGGGGGGCGATCGCTTCAATCGGCTTTTCCGATAGGGGATGCTGGAGGCGTAGTCGCCAAGCGTGGAGTGCTTGACCGGGCAAATTAACGCCGATGGAACGCCCTGCACTGTAATCTGGGTCGCCAACGATGGGAAGCCCAATGTGGGCAGTGTGAACCCGGATCTGGTGGGTACGTCCGGTTTCCAGTTCAAAGTGGATCAGGGTGTAGTTACCCAGCCGTTCTTTAATCTGCCAGTGGGTGACTGCGTGCCGTCCGCCCTGCTCTACAGGCACGATCGCCATTTTCTTGCGATCAACCAGGTGCCGCCCAATCGGAGCATTGATCGTACCCTGCTCAGCTTTAGGCACGCCATAGATCACCCCCCAATATTCCCGTCGAGCAGTTTTTTCTTGAAACTGTTGTTGCAGGTGAATGTGAGCCTGATCATTTTTGGCAACGGCGATCGCGCCCGTCGTATCCTTATCCAACCGATGCACAATACCCGGTCGTTGAATGCCGCCAATCCCAGACAGGGTACTTTTTCCCGATTCCGTGCGGCAGTGCCACAGCAGTGCATTGACCAGGGTGCCGCTAATGTGCCCCGCCGAGGGATGAACCACCATCCCGGCAGGCTTGTTGATGATCAGCAGATCATTGTCTTCGTACAGAATGTCCAGAGGAATGTTTTCTGGCTCAATATTGAGCGGTACCGCATCGGGAATCGTCATCTGGATGCGATCGCCCACCTGCACCGTTTCTTTCTTAGACAGGCAAACTTCCCCATTCACGACAACCTGTTCCTGCCCAATCAGCTTTTGAATACGCGATCGGGACAAATCCGCCAACTGATCTGCCAGAAAGGCATCTAAGCGCTCCCCCGCCTCCTCTTCCTCAACCCACAACTCAATTTCCCCATTGCCCATTACCGATCACCCATTCCCGATTCCCCATCCACTTCAAAACACTAAACCCTTCACCCCTTCACCCCTTCACCCCTCCACCCCGTGTATTTTCAATCCATGCTGAGGTCTACAGTTCTTCAGCGTAGAGTGCAGCTTGACCACAGAGCCAATAATGGCGATCGCGGGTGCTCCAAACTGCTGTGCTTCAACCTGTTGCACAATGGTTTCCAGGGTGCCAGTCAGTTCTTCCTGGTCAGGGCGTGTGCCCCAACGGACCAGGGCAACTGAGGTTGAATCACTCAACCCCGCTGCCCGCAATTGCTCCACGATATAGGGCAGGTTGTGGATACCCATATAAATCACGATGGTTTCAGAACCGTGGGCGATCGCCTGCCAGTTCACGTCTGGACGATATTTTCCGGCTCCTTCATGTCCCGTTACAAAGGTGACAGAAGAACTGAAGTGGCGATGGGTCAGCGGAATTCCGGCATAGGCGGGGGCGGCAATCCCGGATGTAATTCCCGGCACCACTTCCACCGAAACCCCTGCCCGCACTAACTCCTCCATTTCTTCGCCACCACGTCCAAAAATAAACGGATCTCCCCCCTTCAGTCGCACTACAATGGCAGCTTGTTTTGCCTTTTCAATCAGCAGTTGGGTCGTGTCTTCCTGCAACATTGAGTGCATGCCCCTGCGCTTGCCCGCATGAATCTGCTCTGCCTGGGGGTTAATCATGCTCAAAACCTGGGGGCTAACCAGGGCATCATAAACCACAACATCGGCACACTCCAGTAAGGCTTTGCCCTTCAATGTCATCAACCCCGGATCTCCAGGACCAGCACCAACTAAATAAACCTTGCCTGATTGGGTCATAGATTAGGTGAGCGAGTGAGAGTATTATTTTTAATCTTTTCCTCGACCAGATCTACCAATAAATCTGCCAACTCTGGGGTGGCATCTAAAGGTGGGATGAGATCCAAATCGAGGGTCGGAAATTGAGCAGCAAGGCGGGCGACCAATTGGGCGATCGCATCCGTCACGCTGCCGCTAAACAAAAAATAAGGGAAAATGGCAACTCGTTTAGTGCCTGAATTCACGAGTTCAAGTAAACGGCTCTCTAAATCGGGAGGAACGGACCAGTAGGCAGGAATCGCCCCCAAGCGTTCTGCCAATATTTCCACTGCCTGATTCGCTCCAGGGCGGCGGCTACCATGCGCCAATAAAATCCAGGCTTCGGCAGGGAAAGCTGCCATCCGTTCGGTGATCAATCGCTGTAGTCTCAGACGGGAGCCAAGATGGGATGTTATCCCCAGCCTGACACTGTTTCCTAGAGCCTGTTGAGCCAGAGCCACTTCCTGAGGAATGTCTTCCATCACATGCACCCCCTGGAGCAGAAATAGCGGCAATATCTGAATCGTAATTGGTTCAGACTTGACCGGGTTCCTTGCTATCGTCTGAAGCGTGTTACCCAATCGAACGATCGCTGCGTGCAACGATTCGGAGCTACATTCAAGGGCGGCAATAGCAACGATGGGTTGGCTTTCCGTGGAAACAGCCAATGAATTGGGATAGCTTGACCAGGCTACCCGCCGATTGTCTTCCCAATCATCCGGGTCAACTGCGATCGCGCTGGCACTGCCTGATGGAGCAAGCTGAATGTGTTGGATGCGGCAGGAGAAATATTCAGACAGTTTTTCGACTGCCGCCTGGGGACGGCGATCGCGACTACCATGAAAAACCAGCAAATAAGCAGAAGGAAGTTGCAAAGTGGCAGGGTAAGAAGAACATTTCTCGAATTCTAGCGTCCTGCTTAGTAAACCGGAACTAACCTGCCTTATCTGAGCGACTAAATCCAGTAGAGTACTTAGGCACGCCATAGACAGAAGGGGCGCAGTAGACTGCGCCCCTGGGAGGTTTGCGGAAATTTACCGCTATAGATTTATTTCTTCTGTCCTTGCTTAGATGCCTTTTTCACTGGCTCGCTGCTGTCGCCCTCGGCTTCAGGGGCAGGGGTGACTTGCTTTGCCATTTCTCGGTAATCATCTGGGTTCCCAGTGGAAGTTGAAACACTGTCGGTTGCTTCAGCATTTGGCATACCGGGCATGGAAGCGGTGACTGCCCTTTCTCCTGACTGGCTGCCACTGAGTTTCTTAGAAGCCTCGTAGTCAGCGTCTAAGTCAACATTAGGAGCAGACTGCTCCCCTTCCTCGATCGCCTCAGCAACTTGATGGGCATCATAACTTTCAGCGGATGCCGCTTCGGACTTTACATCTACATCAGACTTTTTAGCTTTTCCAGAATCAGATTTATTAATTTTCTCAGCCATAAGAGAACTCCTATTTCAAAACGTTTTGCTTCTTTTGCTAACGTTGATACCTTAACGAAGGAGACCCCTCGGCTTCTAACTTCCTCAGACAGATTTCGCTCCCCTCTTTAAGAGAGATTTTTCCAAACAATTACAATCTCGATTGCTTGACTGTTGGGATGGCAAAGACGCGATCGCAACACTCAAAGGAACTAAGACCAGTGGCAAGCATAAGCCTGGAGATCCCTCTCTGGCTACACCAAAGCGCCCTACACTTAATCGAGAATTTCGTCCAGTTGATTAATAAATCAGATGTCATTTGAAATACTGTTTAATTTTTTCTTTGGGACTATACAGTGGACAAATCAATTATTTTCCTCAAATATTATGAGTTCTACAACAGAGCCAAGTTTGGAGAGCCACGACATCGTTGAGGACGATTATCCACTTAGTTCAGTTCCCCAGAGTGCTCGTAAACCAATCTGGTCACTGGCTCCCCTCCTAATGGGTTTTACTCTAACCTCAACCACGCTGTTTGCAGGCGGAAAACTGGGTCCTGCTTTCAAGTTTTTCCCTGACCTGCTAGCGCTGATTGTGGTGGGAAACCTGATTTTGGGTGTGTATTGTTCAGCGCTTGGCTATATTGCCTATAAGAGTGGTTTGTCTACCGTGCTGATGGCACGCTTTAGCTTTGGTAACTTTGGCTCTAAGTGGGTTGATTTTATTCTTGGATTTACTCAGATCGGCTGGTATGCCGTTGCCTCTGCCGTGATTGCCGAAGTCGTTGGTAAACTGCTGCAAATTCCCCCTTCCTGGAACTGGTTACTTGTCCTATTTTTCACCTATGCCTTTTGCTCTACTGCTTATATTGGCTACCGGGCAATGGATTGGCTCAGTCGCCTGTCTGTACCACTAATGCTGATCCTGATTTTTTGGAGTTTGATCCTTGCAACGGGTAAGGTGGGAGGTTTAGAAGGTTTAGAGGCAATTGAACCAACAACTCAAATGACGGTTGGGGCTGCTCTGACCACGATCGTGGCAACCTTTGTTTCTGGCGGCACGCAGGCAACTAACTGGAGCCGCTTCGCCAGTTCGCCAAGGGCGGCGATCGGCGGTACATTTCTGGCTTTCTTCCTGATCAATGGGTTAATGGTGTTTGCTGGAGCTTTCAATACTCTGGTGTACGGTAATCAGGACATTGTCGAAGTAATGGCAACCCAGGGCATTTTGATGGGTGGTTTTTTGCTCCTGTTGCTTAACATCTGGACGACTCAGGACAATACCATTTATGCCTTTGCGATCGCGGGCTGTCATATGTTTCGCACCCGCAAGCGGTCTCTCTTTGTATTGGCGGGTGCCACCATCGCTCTGTTTCTGGCATGGGGTGGCATCTACGAAATGTTGGTGGATTATCTTATTTTTCTCGGCTCAGTCATCCCCCCGGTTGGCGGCATCATCATGGCAGACTTCTGGCTTAAGCATAGGGGTGCTTTTCCGTCACTTTCAGAGCCGCAACCTGCATTCAACTGGGCAGGTGTTGTCTCCTACGCGATCGCTTCCATCGTTGCTTATGTTTCTGCCAATTTCCCAACCGGTATTCCTCTCTTCGACATTGCTCCTCTGAATGGAGTCATTGTGGCTGGGCTAATGTATGTAATTCTGTCAAAGGTGATCAAGTAGCTACTAACGGGATGGGCAACTAATGTGCCCACCCTACGGGAAGCAAGCTAGATCCCCACCCTTCTCCTCCAGGAGAAGGGCTTTCAGACATTTCCTGTCCCCTCCCCCATCGGGCTATCCATTACGCAAAACCCACTCAACACGTGATGTAGATAACCTTTCGGATGCTAACACTCTGACCGATCAACCCTTTTTGGAGGGGGTCTGGGGGACGCAACCGTCCCTCAGCAGGGGGTACGGGGGACAGTTCCCCCGATTTTGCGGCTCCTGCCGCCCCTAGATCTTTGCTGTTGCCCTGCTCAACCATTGGGTCAAACTTCACGACCTCAACCATTTCAGAGACTTCTGCCTAAAGGATAGCCCCATCGGGAGAGGGCTAGGATGTGGCTTGCTTCCCGAAGGGTGGGCAGTTCTTGCAGGCATTTCAGCAAAGTTGCACATCGCATTATCTAACAACTAACCACTAATCCCTAACAACTAATTTCGCTGTACCCTATAGCCTGTACCCCTATACCCTCAATCATTCCTATGGCACTGACTCCTTCAACCATGCTGGCGCTGGGAACTTCTGCGCCAGATTTTTCATTGCCGGATGTAGTGGCTGGTAAGTCCGTTTCTCTCGCAAGTTTTGCTGATCAACAGGCATTACTGGTTATGTTTATTTGCCAGCACTGTCCTTATGTCAAGCATGTCAAAGAGGAACTGGCAAAGATTGGCAAAGACTATCAGGAAAGCGATCTGGGCATTGTTGCCATCAGTGCAAATGATGTTGCCAATTATCCGGGGGATGCCCCTGAACAGTTAAAGGAAATGGCGATCGCCCTTGGGTTCACCTTTCCTTTCTGCTACGACGAAAGCCAGGAGGTGGCAAAAGCTTACACTGCCGCCTGTACGCCAGACTTTTTCCTGTTTGATCGCGATCGCAAACTGGTCTACCGGGGGCAACTGGACGATAGCCGACCCGGTAATGGGTTGCCCGTAACTGGAAAAGATTTGCGGGGGGCGATCGATCTTGCCCTGGCAGGACAGCCCATTTCGGCTGACCAAAAACCCAGTATTGGCTGCAATATCAAATGGAAATCGGGGAATGAGCCAGGTTATTAATTAACGTCTGGCTTTGGGAGACTCAGCATCAATGTACTCACGCCAGCGTCGGATCTGCCCCTGCTCGAAATCTACCGCGATCGCATCTTCCGCCTGAGTCCGTTTTCCGGTTTGAGTCTCCGTTTCTTCCCAAAACCACTCTACAACCGCACGATTGCCCTCAACTAAAATTCGACGAATATCAACCCTGACATCGCAGTGGGTAGCGGTAAACTCCGTCATGACATCATGAATTGCCTGCTGCCCTTGCCAACGATGACCGGGCACAATAAATTCACCATCGGGTAGAAACAGAGTGGCAAACCTGTCTGCATCACCCCTGACCCAGGCTTCGCCTGCCTGCCTAATGGCTGCCCTAATCTGCTCTGGTGGCATTTTCATTTCCTCAAAAACCTGATGATTTTCCAGAAGTAATGATTCCTTCGAGAATAATTCCTTTGCAAAAAATACAGGGCTTAAACTGACAAAATGCAGCTCAAGCCCCAGTTCTGTATATATCGAACCCAGACGTTTCCCACCTCAGACCGCTCTGGTAAAGGATTTAACCTTTCCTTGGTAGGAACAAAGTGGAGGAAGCGACAAAAACTCCACAACCGTCTGCCATTTTATCAGCACTGCTCTTCTCCCTACCGTCGCTCTCTTTCGAGAGAAGATGCTGGATCACAGCGGCAAAACATCCATTCAGTGCGTTTATCTTATGAGTCCATAATATTCGGCAAACCTGAAAAGCTTCACTGTCTAAGGGTAGAAGGCAACGCTTCTTAAGAAAGAGGTTGATGGTTCGTTACACTCTACTGGCGAGAGAAGACATCAGCGTGTGCGCTCGGTCATCCGTAATTGATGTTGGCGCTGATTGAACTCTTGCTGCTCAACGGCCAGCAAAGCGTAGTCAATCGGTGGTCGCATATCCCACTGCACCTGTGCCAAAAACAGTAAGCTGCCACCAATTACAAACCCGGTTACTAAAAACTGCCATGCAACCAGGTTCTGGACATACCAGGCACTCGCGAGATGAATTATGCCCAGCAGCACGAAGGTACGGGATTGCAGCCCAAAACCCGTGCAAAAATAGCCGATCGCACTCAAGCCTAGCCAGAGCGGACACAGACTGGCCAGCACGGTTCCCCAGCCTAGAAAGATACCCAGATCCGTCAACACAACTCCACCCAGCATCAGGGTTGCCCAGCAATAAACCAGCCACATTAGCCGCTCGACCCGTGCCCAAAATGTGGTCAAACCCACCATGCAAATGACCCCAATCGCCGTTAATGCCGACCAGATAATTGCCTGCACACCCCAACTCAGGGGTATTACCTGTGCCACAGAAAACATCAGAACTGCCATCAGTCCCCAAATCACAAAGACCTGATCGATACGGGTGTAAACGGCTGAAAACTGGCGATCGCCAACCTGCCAGCCAATTTTCCAGGCACCATCTAAATCCTGAAGATCGAGCATTTCCTGCTTGCGCGTCAGGATCGGGGCGAGAGAAAAGAATCCCTTCATGGGTGGTTGAAATTAGTTAATAAGTTAAGCAGAAATACTGAGGATGAACGCACTTAAGGTAATCCTGCTACTAGCTTAACAATACCCGTGCTCCCAAAGCGATAGCCCAGCTTTATGCCATCGGTACGGATTTCCGTATGGCAGAAGTTGACTGACCCCTAAAACAAAACAGCGCTTTACCATCTGCGTTTAGAATGGGAGTGTTTAACGTAACTCATCGTTGCCACTTTCCCCCCCTTTGGCGACTCTATGTTTGAATCTCTTAGCAAACTTCCTCGCCAATTCTCAATTGGGCTAACGTTTCCAATTATTTTCCTGAATCTCTGGCTGTTGCTGGTACTGGTTGAACAGCTTCAGCCGTTAGTCAGTATTTTGATTGTGGCGACTCTGATCGCATTTTTGTTGGATTATCCCATTCGCTTCCTTCAGCAGCTTGGGCTGCGGCGGAGCTTTTCAGTTGGCATTGTGTTGCTGGTGGCACTGTTGATTCTGGCTGTCCTGGTACTGGTGCTGGCTCCTCTGATTTTGCAACAGGCAAATGAATTAATTATTCGCCTACCAGATTGGTTGCGCTCAGGGCAGCAACAGTTGACTAGCCTGGAAGATTGGGCAGTGGCACAGCAACTACCCATTGATCTGCGTGCCACGATCAACCAATTAATTGAACGATTGACCAGTGTGCTGCGATCGCTGACGCGAGAGATCATCAGTCTGGCATTCAGTGCGATCGGCAGTATTGTCAACGTTTTCCTGACGATTGTGTTTGCGGTCTTTCTGGTGCTGCGGGGCGAAAGCTTGTGGCAAGGCATTTTGGGCTGGCTACCTACAGACTGGAGCAGTCGAGTGCGGCTGTACCTGCCCCAGAATTTTGAGCGCTACATTGTGGGTCAGGTCACAATGGCATCGATCCTGGCAATTATTCAGTCAACAGCGCTATTCATTTTGGGAACGCCTTTAGCACTGTTATTTGGCTTCATGATTGGGATTGGCAGTATTATCCCCTTTGGGGGATTGACGACCATTATTGTGGTTAGTTTGCTGGTTGCCCTGCAAAATTTCTGGTTGGGTGCAAAGGTACTGGCGGTGACGATCGTCATTACTCAAATCAGCGAGAATGCGATCGCACCTCGGATTGTAGGCGACCTGATTGGGCTAAATCCTACCTGGATGCTAATTTCCCTGTTTATTGGTGTCAAGCTGGGAGGCGTAGTGGGCTTGATTGTGACCGTTCCGGTTGCCAGCTTTATCAAAGGGACGTTTGATACTATTCGATCCCAAGGGCTTAGTTTTTCAACGGTGTCATTGGCGCAGGCTCCTGTTGAACAATCGACCACTGCTGATGAGGGTCCCAGCCTGGAAAAAAGCAACCCAAAGGTAACTCAGTCGGGGGTTTCATAATTCTGGATTCTGGATTCAACTTCACAGACTGTACGGGCGGGTTTAGCCGTTTTCCTTTGCATAAGCCACCCATCCACACGCAATTGTGGTTTACTCATCTGAAAATAGCTGTAATTCCCGTTCCTCAGCTATCCCCAGGTTCTGATTGTACCGTCCCAACTGGCGCTGGCAAGGGATGTGCCGTTGGTATGAAAGACAATGGCAGAGATGGAACCCTGTCCGCTAAAGGTGAAAATTTCTTTGCCCGTGCGTGGATTCCACAACTGAAGGCGATCGCTCCCAATTGCCAACAGTTTCCCATCTGGGCTAAACGCTAGAGCGCTGATCCGACCGGACTCTGGGAGAATTACTCGCTTTTCTCGCCAGGTTTGAGTGCTCCACAACCTGACACCGCCATCCCAACTGCCAGTGGCAAGGGTCTTTCCATCTGGACTAAATGCCAGGGAAGCGATCCCCTGGTCGTGTCCTTTGAGCGATCGCAGCATTTGCCCACTACCCATATCCCATAAGCTAATTAGGGCATCGCCTCCGGCACTGACGAGGATGGTGCCATCAGGGTTGAATGCCAACACTTCTACCCGACCGGGATGCCCAGTTAGTGTCCCCTTCTCTCGCTGGTTGTCCAGATCCCACAGCCTGATTGGGTCATACAGGCTACCGCTGGCAAGCAACCGCCCATCGGGGCTAAGGGCAAGGCTCAAGACCGTATCCGTATGCAGATTAAGGGTGCCCAATCGCTGCCCAGTATGGGGATCCCAGAGCCGGATGCTTTTGTCGGCACTGCCGCTAATTAATAGGGAACCATCGGGACTGGCAACCAGGGAATAAATTAGATCCAGGTGCCCGGTGAGGGGACGAATGGGCTGAGCGGTTTGCATATCCCAGAGCTTGAGGGTGGTACCGCTGGTATGGGCAAGGATAGAGGTGGAAGGGCAGAGGGCGATCGCATACACCTTGCCCCCCGTGGTCAACTGATGTATACATTGCCAGGTTTGGGGCTGGGTCCTGGTTATTTTTGAGCGGCGTTTTGAACCGGGTGACACTTTGGGGGCAGGTTGCTTCGGAATCGGTTCTTTGGCAGCGGGAGTTGGCTGACGCACAGAACCCGACGGGACAAGCGTTGGCACAGGAGGACTATGGTGTTTCTGCCGGATGGCAACCGATGGTTTCAAGGGTGGAGGAGAAGGCGACGGCAAGGGCAACTGAACTTCCAGGTCTTGCAGAACCTCTGGCACAGACTGGTAGCGGCGGCTCAGTCCTGACTCCAGCATCCGCTCCAGCACCCTCCCCAGTTTTTGACTGATCGGGCTGACCAGATATTGTTGCCAGATCCAGGCATCGTGGCTGGTGTCAAACAGGTCAAAGGGCGATCGCCCAGTCAGCAAATGAATACAGGTAACTCCCAGGCTGAAAAGGTCACTGGCAAAAACGGCTCTGCCTCTGGCTTGCTCCGGTGCCAGATATTCTGGACTACCAATCGCCGTTCCCGTTCTAATCAAAGCAGTTCCCACTGCCGCCTTTGCCGCCCCAAAATCAACCAGTACCATCTGCCCACCAGCAGCCCGTCCCATTTTTTGCTCGTACTTGCGGCGCATTTCGTAGAGCAGACGGCTGGCATCGGCAACCAGAAATTGGCGTTGAGAGTAGGTTAGGTCAGGGTAGGTGGTAAACATGGCAGACATCTGCTGCCAGCGCCCATAATCCGCGATCGCCATATCTTTAGGCGGTTTTGCCAGACTCCGGCTGAGAAACTCGCTAAACCTTTGCTGGCTGGTGATGGAGTCTCGGAAACCCTGGGCAGTTTCCACAGAGAGCGCCTGCAGCATACCTGCCCAGTCCGTCTGGTTAGCCCGCCCCCGACTGCCCACCTTACTGCCCGGCGTGAGAATAATATTGCTGGGCTTAACATCTCGGTGAATCACGCCATGGGAGTGAACAAACTCCAGCACCGGCAACAGGCTCGTCAGAACCTCCCAGACCTGGGATTCGTTGAAAGGTCCTTGCTCGTCCAGTAGCGCTGAGAGCGTTTTGCCATTGATGTATTCCTGCACCAGGTATTGCCGCCGATCCTGGCTGAAATGTGCCAGCAATGCCGGAATTTGCGGGTGACTGCCTAACTCCTCCAGCCGTAAAGCCTCCTGCTCAAACAACTCCGCCGCTTTTTTAACGTGGCGGGTGCTCTGTGAGTTGGGTAAAAACTGCTTGATTACACAGCGGGGTTTGGAGGGCTTATCTTCATCGATCGCCAGAAACGTTCTGCCAAACCCCCCTTGGGCGATCGGCTTGATGGGGCGGTATCGGTCTTTCAACAGCAGTTTTGCTCCACAGCTCCGACAGGACTCAATCGTGTCTGGATTCTGAGGCTTCCGACAGTTAGGGTTGAGGCAATAGCTCATAACCTGGGAGCAAACGGCAAGTATATTATCATAAGCATTTGCTAGAGTTTGCTGGTTAAGATTGGCAACGAGTAGCCAGCTATAGCAGGTGACAGGTTTCGGGTGTCAGGTACTGGTGGGGCAAAGGGCGTTGTGACAGGAGTTTGCGATCGCTACTTGCCTTGCCCCTAATGGCGACCGCTATACCAAAAATCGGGTAGGCTAAGTAAGCCTACCCGATAGATCGGTATTAAACCAATTAAACCGTTAAGTTAAGTGGGCGTAACTAAACATAGGATGCTTTAGGCACAGCCGTAACGCATCAACCCTTTAAGCGGCATGGGTTAGACGACTAGTAGAGCTTGGCGTAAATCTGGCTACCGTTCCTGGTACCTGGCACCTGATACCTAACACCCTGAATGGTTGCCGAACTTACGCTGCAAAGTACTAGTACGTTTCAACGTGCCAGCGACCTGCCTTCTTCATTGCCTGACGGTACTCTTTCCATTCAACACCGAACTTAGCCGCTTCAGCCGTAAAGGCTTCATCAATGCCGTCTTCCATTCCCTTCAACCCGCAGATGTAGGTGTGGGTCTTCTCATCTTGAAGCAGTTGCCACAGTTCTGGTGCATATTCCGCAACCCGGTGCTGGATATACATCCGACCACCTTCTGGGTTCTTCTGTTCCCGGCTGATGGCATAAGTAAGACGGAAGTGATCAGAATACTCTTTTCGCATTTCTTCCAGTTCTTCCTTGTAGAGCACATTAGGCGTTGTGGCAACTCCAAAGATCAACCAGGCAAGCCCCTTAAACTGGTATTCGGGATTGAGCTTCCGTTCTCCTTCTTTGAACATGCGCCACAGGAACGCTCGGAAAGGAGCAATTCCTGTTCCGGTTGCCAGCATGATGATGTTGGCATCTTCATCGGGAGGGAGCAACATTTCTTTGCCGGTGGGTCCGGTAATTTTGACTTCGTCACCGGGCTTCAAATTACAAATATGGGTCGAGCAAACCCCAAACACTGTTTCCCCAGTTTCGGGGTGCTTGTACTCTAGCTGGCGGACACAGAGCGAAACGGTTTTGTCATCCAGGTCATCCCCATGCCGGGTGGAGCCAATGGAATAGAGACGGAGCTTTTCAGGCTTACCATTTTTATCTACCCCAGGTGGAATAATTCCGATGCTCTGACCTTCCAAATACCGCAGATCGCCACCAGAAATATCAAACTTGACGTGGTGGCAGGTGCCAATACCACCCGCTTTCACCAGTTCCTTATTCGAAATGACTCGACCAATAAAGGGATTATTCGGACGGTAGATATTCACGGGAATATCGGTCTTTTCCTTTGCTTGAGTCATGGGCTTTTTCTCAGATGCTTGGTTACCCTGTCCAGTCTCTACTGGAACACTCGTAGGTTTCTGTTCTGAGGTAACGTTCCCATTCATTTTGGGATCGGCATTCAGTGGTTGGATGCTAACAATCTTGCCGCCCAAGCTTTTAATGCGTCGCATAGTTGCACTCATACGACTGTAGGGCGCAATGATGTACGTGCTGCCACTTGTCCGAATAGAGTAGTTGAGAGAGTCCGTTTCATTACTCTGACGCATACCGATGAGTTCAAATCGGTACATACGTTCGCTTGAGGATGTGTTGGCGGCACCTGCCGCTTTTGAACTATACATATGTGCTCAAATCTCCGACCTAACCTAACTTACTATTGTCCTGCAAGGTGCCCCTTTTACCTAATTTGACCCATACAACAGCACAGGTCTACACAACATGCTGGTCAAGGCACCATCAAAATGTCAAGTTTGTGACCGTTTTAGTTTTTGGGGCGAGGGCGATCGCCGCCTAATTCCGCATCTTGATCAGGCATTTACGGTCAAAGCTTGTAGGGAAGATCCCGTTTTTGGTAAGATCACTTCAACGGTAGTACTAAATACTTACCTGAAGGGCTGGAGTTCTTCCTGACTGGCAGAAGGCAGCGTTCTTGCGGCGATCGATTCTTGGATAGCTAGGGTCGCTCTCCAGTGTCGAATCTGGCAGAGGAGCAAGTATGATCT
Organism: Kovacikia sp. CALU 1929; assembly: GCF_056784235.1. Lineage (NCBI taxonomy): Bacteria > Bacillati > Cyanobacteriota > Cyanophyceae > Leptolyngbyales > Leptolyngbyaceae > Kovacikia > Kovacikia sp. CALU 1929. The sequence goes on along the minus strand of NZ_JBXBCF010000074.1, from coordinate 4,428 downwards.
GCAACAGCCCTGGTTGACTCTCTCTCCCAGGTTTTCTGCATGGGAGCTTACGGTATTAGGAGATGTGAAGTCCTGTAAAGGGCACTGCATCCTGAGCCAACGAGATAGCCCTTAGACCGCAAATTTAGCTTACTCCAGACACAGTTAGCAGTATCTTTTTCGTTTAGAGGAAACCTATGACCAGTAAGCCAGACCGCGTGGTTCTGATTGGCGTCGCCGGAGACTCCGGGTGCGGCAAGTCTACTTTTTTACGCCGAATTTCAGATTTATTTGGGGAAGACTTTGTCACCGTCATTTGCCTGGATGACTATCACAGCCTGGATCGCAAGCAGCGCAAAGAACAGGGAGTGACGGCCCTTAACCCGAAGGCAAACAACTTTGATCTGATGTACGAGCAGATCAAAGCCTTGAAAAATGGTGAAACCATTGATAAGCCTATTTATAACCACGAGACTGGCATGATTGACCCGCCTGAGCTGGTTAAGCCAAATCATATTGTCGTGATTGAAGGGCTACACCCCCTGTATGATGAGCGGGTTCGTAGCTTACTTGACTTCAGCGTTTACCTTGACATCAGTGACGAGGTCAAAATTGCCTGGAAAATTCAACGGGACATGGCAGAACGGGGTCATAGCTATGAAGATGTGCTGGCAGCCATTAATTCCCGTAAGCCAGATTTCAAGGCATACATTGATCCTCAAAGAGAGTTTGCTGATGTTGTGCTTCAGGTGTTACCCACCCAACTGATTAAAGATGATAAAGAGCGCAAGGTTCTGCGGGTGCAAATGATTCAACGGGACGAAGTGGAAGGGTTTGAGCCTGCCTACCTGTTTGATGAAGGCTCCACGATCGACTGGATTCCCTGTGGACGGAAGCTAACCTGCTCCTACCCTGGTATCAAGATGCACTACGGTCCTGATACCTACTACAAACACAGTGTTTCTGTCCTGGAGGTAGATGGTCAGTTTGACAAACTAGAAGAAGTGATTTATATCGAGCGGCACCTCAGCAAAACTTCTGCCAAGTATATCGGCGAGTTAACCGAATTGCTCCTGCAACACCGTGAGTATCCCGGTTCTAATAATGGAACGGGTCTGTTCCAGGTTCTCACAGGTTTGAAGATGCGGGCAACCTATGAGCGACTAACTGCAAAGCAGCCTCAGATTGCGGCTAAAGTCCAATAGGCGTGATGCTGAATAGAAGTATGAATTGGAACGAAGTTTCATTCATACAACTCTCAATTCATACCCAAAATCAGCAATGTCTCAATAGGTGACAGGGGTTAGGGAGAGGTGTCAGGGGTTGGTTCAGTGCCCTCTGGCACCTGACACCGTTTTTTGGATGGGTGTGTCAGGGGTAAGAAGGCGAAACTCTTCGATTATCATTTATTACCTATGAACGCTCAAATCTTAACTCTGCCACCCCCCTCCCCACCGACTTCTTATCACTTTAATTAGATATTCCGATTGGAACAGCAGGTTTTGTCTGCAATTTACGAGGTGAATGGAGGGCATTTCAGCTTATAATATTTCCTTAAGATTTGGTTGAAAAAAACATAGGCTGAAGTGATCAGGCTTCGAATTTGCTGCCGTAATGAATGAAAGTCTATCCGGAAAGCCTTAACTGCCCAAAAAAACCGGCACTTAATCCAGCAGGGTTTCGGATAAGCTTTAAGCCAGATTTGAAATTCAAAGGTAATTACTATGACTGCCAACAGCACCGCCAAGGTAAACGGTCGCAGCAGAGCTAAGAGCAGCTCTAAGTCTTCCTCGGAGACGGCGAATGCAAGCACTGAAGCGCCAGCGACGAGTGCTGAGACCTCAGTAGTCAACCCGGATAGTTCAGAGGTAAGCAAGGAAGAAACTATGGCTACCGATAATGTTGTTAAAATTACTGCTCGTCCAGTTCAATCAGAATCCGATAAGGATGGCTCAATCCAGCTTCGTCAATCGTCCCTTACCGTTTGGAACCGCCCAGTCATGCCCAGTGATATTGAAGTGACCGATACTATTACAGTTGCTGGAGTTCGTCCGATCGCTGCCAGTCACTTAGACATTTACGGCTCCTATCTCAATGGTCGTCCAATTTCAGCTAGCCATCTTAAGGTGGCTGAAATGCTTCCGGGCAATCGCCCCATCTTTGCCAGCGAGTTCCACTCAGTTCAGGGGGCTTTACTTCCTGGAGATCGTCCCATTATGGTCAGCGACCCCCATCTCCTGGAAGCCTCACTTTTACCGGGGAATCGCCCCATCGCTTCCAACGAAATTGACGACCCTACTACGCTGATGGGCTTCCTCGATTAAAGCTCAGGCTAGTTTGACTTTCATTGCTGTCATGACAAACGGCTTTTAGAGGGCTTGGCGATCGCCAAGCCTTTTTTTGTGAGACAAAAATCTTGGTGCATAATCCAGAGAATGTCAGTCCAATTGACCACCTGCTTGCTCCCTGAGCTAACAGTCAAAGAATTAAGCTGTAATTACCTGGCATTTTTCAATGCAGAATGGGCTTGTTCAATCTGATCCAGCGATCGCTTGGCTTTCATGATTGCTTTCAGGTATGCCAGTTCCTTGCTCCAGGCAGTGCGGGGAAGAATCTTTTGTTCAGCCTGTTCTGGCGAATCGTGGGATGCCTCAACAGCAAAAATCACTTGTAAGCTAGAGAAATTGTTGTCCGTCATACAATGTCTCCTGATCAGGAGGGAATGGATGAAAGGGTGGGAGGGTAGATGAAGGTGTAGTTCCCCATGCTACCCATCTCATTCCGTAACCGCTGCGCGAGAAGCGTTGCTGATTTTGGGTATGAATTGGGAGTTGTATGAATTGAAACTTCGTTCCAATTCATCCTGCTATTCAGCACCACCCTGCGCGAGATGGGGTTTCGTTCCACCAGCGATCGCCCCAGCTTTCAGACCAGTGCGTCTTTTCGGGCTCTATCGTCTAAGTTATGCTTAATCAATAGCTAAATGCCAACAGATTAAGCAGCGTAACTGAAAGTTATCAAAGTTTCTGAACCCGTAACCAGACCGCTTGATCAGCTTCAATTTATTGTTAATGCCCTCCACAGCACCACTGGTTGTGCGGTTGTCGAAATAGGCAGTGACTTCACCAAACCATCGACAAATCGTTCTGACACTTGCCTGAAAAGTGCCCTGAGCTTGGGCTAGCCACTCGAGCAGTTGAAAAGTTCCATCCTCCCAGTCTTGTGCTTGCTCGAAGATGGCTCTAAATGCTTCCTTCTGCTGATGCATTTGAGCCAGAGTGGGTAGCACTTCTCGAATTTCTTCTAGTTTGGCTTTTTGCCTCTGCGTTAAATTCTCCTCCGGCTTGAGTAAGGCATATTTACTCTGCTTGAGCGCAGCTTCAATTCGGGCTTTCTCGCTTGGGTTTACTGTCTGGTCATTGGCTTGACATAGAGTTTTTCGAGCCGTATCTAAGTCCTGATTAACAATCTTCATAACATGGAATCGGTCAGCGACCACCGTTGCATTGGGTAACAATTTATTGACCAAACTTTTATAGTTTCCAGATAGGTCAATGCTCACCTCAACAATCTGGTTCAACACAGCTTCTCCCCATCCCTCAAGCACTTGCCTCACATCTTCCTGTTTTCGAGAAGGCGCAAAGCCCAACGGTACCCGACGATCTAGATCGACTAAAACGACAATGTAATCCCCTTGCCCTTTTCGTAAGGCAATTTCGTCTATCCCTAGCCGTTTCAGGGAACTCATATCGATTTTGAGGTTTTTTTACTGATATATTGCACCATTGACCATACTTCTTCATCAGTTAGATCATTCGCAATCGCAACATTATGAATATCACTGTGCAAAACCTGTTGCACAATTGACTGAGCAAATCGATCAGTTTGCTGGCGACGACTGCCGATGAAATCGAGCGTCTCACTGAATGGCTTACCACAAGTTTGACACTTAAACTGGCGGCGATTAATCTTGAGCAATACGCTTCGGCCACTGATGCTTAAATCTCGCGCTAGATGCCAATGATTCTGGTGTAAATGATGACTTGTTTGTTGGCAACGAGGACAAATTGCTTCGGTTGTCCTTGCTTCAACTTCTAGAATCAGTTGTCCTGCGATATCGGTGTAGTCTTCAACTTCGATTCCGGGTAGGTTTAGTATCTCGGTTAGAACTAGCTGCATATCCCAGTCCTGTATAAGTTGCTACATTAGCATACCAAAGCCGATAGACCCAGGTTTCTTTCAACCCTTTAGAACTTTAGGAGAAGTGGCTGCGCAAGGGATTAGCAGGATAACTTGAAGCTGAAAAGGCGGCGTTGCTGAATAGAAATATGATTTACTGCGGGACGGGCACATCACCAAATTTGAGGTAGTGTAGTAGCAAGCGAATCGAGTGCTTCAGCATTTCTACGGACTTGGAATAGCACAAGGTCTTGCGATGCAACCGGGCAA
>NZ_JBXBCF010000073.1:0-91473 GCF_056784235.1 Kovacikia sp. CALU 1929 | reverse complement strand
CCCGGTTGCATCCGCAAGACCTTGTGCTATTCCAAGTCCGTAGAAATGCTGAAGCACTCGATTCGCTTGCTACTACACTACCTCAAATTTGGTGATGTGCCCGTCCCGCAGTAAATCATATTTCTATTCAGCAACGCCGGAAATTGTTTACCCAGCTTTGTTGAGCTTTTCCACCCAGAAGATCATGGGATGGGATTGTGGCATCTAAAGTAAGCGAGTCTAAACTATAGATGAGCCGTCCATAGGTGCAATCCATCTGACTTAAAGCTTCTGCTATGCGCAAAAAGACGTAAGTCGTTGAAGCAGGAAGTGACTGCTCTGTACCAATCAGTGTCAGTCGGGTAGCGGGCAAAACGCTGGCTAACTGATCTGAAAGAGGAAAGTCTTTTAAGGAGATTAACCCAGCAATATTTGTTCTTAGAAATACAACCCCTTCCGCTTCCTCCAAATCTACCTTTAGAATGGTTTGTCTCTCCCAGATTTGACATAGGGTGAACCAGTATTTAAATTATGCAAATTGCTTATCGGATAGGTTTGATAGAAACAATGAAAGAGTTAACGCGCCGTCAATTTCTTGTCACTGCAACGCTGGCAACTGGCTTTGCGCTGGCGGTACGCCCTGTTTCTGCCGAAGTTGTGACTACCGATGCCACAGGATTAATAGCTGGTGCAGTCAAAATTCCAGTTCAGGATGGCGAAATTCCGGCGTACAGAGCGATGCCCGAATCAGGGAAAAACTTTCCGATTGTATTGGTGATTCAAGAAATTTTTGGCGTTCACGAACATATTCAAGATGTGTGTCGCCGTTTCGCCAAGCTGGGATATGTAGCGATCGCTCCCGAAATGTTTGCCCGTCAGGGAGATGTCTCCCAACTCAGCAACATTGACGAAATCCGCAAGATAGTAGCCCAGGTGCCCGATGCCCAGGTAATGTCAGACCTGGATGCCACCCTGAATTGGGCAGCAAAATCCTCCCTGGGAAACCTTGAGCGAGTTGGAATTACAGGTTTCTGTTGGGGTGGGCGAATTACCTGGTTGTATGCTGCTCACAATCCTCAGATTAAAGCAGGTGTCGCCTGGTATGGACGACTGGTAGGGGATGAGACTGAACAAACCCCCAAACACCCGGTTGATGTGGCATCTGAGCTAAAAGTTCCAGTGCTGGGGCTTTATGGCGGCAAGGATACGGGTATTCCCTTAGAGACTGTAGAGCAAATGCGCGAGCGCCTCCAGTCCAGCAATAGTGGCTCTGAAATAGTTGTCTATCCCGACGCACCCCATGCCTTTTTCGCCGACTACCGCCCCTCGTACCGTGAGGAAGATGCCAGAGATGGCTGGAAACGACTCCAGGCATGGTTTAACGAAAAGGGCATTGGACAAAGCTAGCACAAACCATTCGTAGTCTTATATCAATTCTCTTTGACGCTGCCTAGAAGAAAGTCTGTTAGATAAGGGGCTTAAGCCCCTTGGTAAGGGCAAACTTATATCGAATCGGTCTTAGCTATTCCCTCGGAACCAGGCAAAAAACTCAAACAGGCTGACTATTAATTTATAGAGGCAGAAATAGCTTTATCCAGGGATAGAGAGTAACTGGGTATCTGGCATTCAACAAAGATTGGAATTTCGATCCAGAACTCAGATCCATGGTCTGGCTGGGATTCGCACCAGATAGCTCCTCCATGTTTCTCCACCACAATTTGATAGCTAATCGATAGTCCCAGTCCTGTTCCCTTACCGATTGGTTTGGTGGTGAAAAACGGTTCAAACAAACGTTCTCGAACTGACTTTGGCATTCCTGGACCATTGTCCGCGATCCGGATCGTCACCCGATTCGGTTTCAAAACTTCCGTTGTAATCGTGATTTGGCTAGGGTTCGCTTTGAGAGCGGCAAGCGATCGCTGGCTGTTATAAGCGTCCAACGCATCAATCGCGTTGCTGATTAAATTCATAAACACCTGATTCATTGGACCAGCGGAACATTCAACCAGGGGCAAGTTCCCGTAGTTTTTCACTAATCTAATCTCAGGTTGTTCCCCTTTTGCCTTTAATCGGTGCTGCAAAATCAACAACGTGCTGTCAATTCCCTCATGAATATCAACCTGCTTCATTTCTGCTTCGTCTAAGCGCGAGAAATTGCGCAGAGACAGCACAATTTGACGGATTCGATCGCACCCCAACTTCATTGAAGCCAGGATTTTTGGAAAATCTTCCAAGAGAAACTCTAAATCAATTTCATTCATATGATCTTGAATTGCTGGAACTGGTTGAGCATAGTGCTGTTGATAAAGCCTCAGAAGTTTTAAAAGATCCTGAGCATACTCATCCACATGCTTCAAGTTACCGTGAATAAAGTTGACTGGATTGTTAATCTCATGGGCAATTCCCGCCACGAGTTGCCCCAGACTGGACATTTTCTCCGTTTGAATCAACTGAGTCTGAGTTTGCTGAAGTTCCTTAAGTGCTTGCTCCAGTTTTTGAGCCTGTGCTTCAGCAATATTGGCTAAGCTTTCTTTGAGTTGTAGTGCACTTCGTAGCTGCGCCCGCTGCTGAGTCAATTCGTCTGTCAATTTTTTGGCATCCGCCAGGGCTGTGTTTTTGGTTTGCAGAAGAAAAAGGAAATCGACGATGGGGTCATGAATCGCAAAATCCTTGAGCTTAATTCCATAAGTCCCCAGACTAGAAGTATCGGTGACCCAGGGAGAGCCTAGAAAGAAAATGGCATCCTGTTCTTCGACATACATCATTTGTCCTTTAAGCTGCATTCCATTGTGCAGAGACTCAAGCATAAATAGCGATCGCGTTTGTTTTTTAATCGCATCAAAATCTAAAGCAACACTTGGGCGAATGATCTGGAAATGATGCTCCAATACGCTGTGGATCAAAGTCTCAGGACTGATACGCTGCAAAGCATCACCCGCTTGAAGGATTTCCCGATCGCAATTAAACGCAAAATGAAATGGAAAAGCCTTCGCAAATAAATGGGGCGGCAGGCTAAGATTACTAGTAACCATAGTGAATACTCAAATGAAGCTCAGCAGGCAAATGCCACTAGTGTTCTGCCAATAATTTTTTTGAGGGTTTGAAAGCCCTCAAAAAATAACCCCTGCGCTCTCCTAACCATCAATTTGAAGTTGCCAGACTACTAGAAGAACATACCTGCTTTGTTAAGGGGGAATTACTAGCTCAATCAATTAATAAAGATGCGGCTACGAAACTAGATGAAGATGCCCTGGTGAATTCAAAACTTTTAAATACCAAACTCTTAAATAGACGTTGCTGATTCTGGGGATGGAAAAAGGTGCTGAACGCTTGAAAATTCGTTTCAATTCATCCCTCTTTTCAACAACGCCTTCTTAAGCAGACGTATTTCCGGTTGACTTGTATTTCACCAAAAAAGTGTCATGTTCTGCTCCCTCAGTCCGATTTTCAGTCTGAGCGATATCGACTTCCGTATTAAATCGATTCCCTAATCCTTTCACCAATCCAATCACCATCGGAGCAAGCCCTTCCCGCGTTGAGCGATAGTGTAGGCTGAGCGATTCGTCTTCCAGATCAGTACACTCAAATGAAGGTGGTTGGAGCTTAGGAAAACTCACCCCTACACGAGCATGGAGATTATCCAGGTTTTGCAGAAACTCTGGTAAGTTGTCTCCACTCATTTCCAACATCTCACCGTAACCTTCCTGAGCCGTGTATTGAACCCAGTATTCTCCAAATGCTTGCATGATTTCTGAGGAGGACAAACCTAGAACCTGGCTTGCTGCTTTAACTAGCCGATGCGTCACATCATCGGGATAGCCTTCCATGCTGATGAAAGTATCGTTTTCAATCCCAGCCAGTTCTTTGATTGTTTGCCAGGTTTTTTTACCGAAGTGGTTACAAACCATGTCTTCAATCGCCTTATTGACTAATCCGTACATAAGATCTCCTGACTCTTTAGAGGGCGTTAAAGGGCAATCGTACTAACTACTCATCAATTTGTTGACCAAAGCAGAAACGGACGTTTGAAACTCATTTAAAATCAAAACCTGGGCTGTTTTGCTATCCACTGGCTTAGAAAAGAAGAAGCCTTGAGCCGATGTACATTTCAAGTCTTTAAGTTGGGATACTTGCTCTAAGGTTTCGACTCCTTCAGCAATCACATCCATGCCCAGATTTTGAGCAAGGGATACCACTGTTTTTATAATCCCCAATTTTTTAGGATCGGCACCAATACTCTTGGTAAATGACCGATCAATTTTTAATGTATTCATAGGAAATCGATGAAGATAACTGAGGGATGAATAGCCCGTGCCAAAGTCATCCATTGATAGTTGAATACCTAAAGCTTTTAACTGTTGAAGCATCCGGATAGCTATATCTGCATTTGCCACTAATACACTTTCAGTAATCTCCAGTTTTAAGCGGCGAGCATCCAGACCTGTTTCTTGCAAGATTTGCTTGACCTGTTCAATCAAATTGGGTTGTGAAAACTGCTTGCCAGAAATATTGACGCTAATGGTAAAAGCGGCAGCCTGAGGAATTTGCATTTGCCAGCAGAGCATTTGGTTGCAGGCTTCTCGCAATACCCATAGATCGATGGGTATAATTAAGCCTGTTTCTTCGGCAATGGGAATAAAATCTGCGGGAGAAATGAGTCCTCGTTCTGGATGATGCCAGCGAATCAAGGCTTCAAAGCCTATCGTTTGATGGGTGTGCAGGCATACGATCGGTTGATAGTGCAACCGAAACTCCTGGCGCTCAATCGCACGTCGTAAATCCGTCTCTATTTGTAATAGAGTGACTGCGCGAGCGTGCATGGTTTTATCAAAAATTTGGTAACGGGATTTACCCAGGGACTTGGCGTGATACATCGCTGTATCGGCATCTCGCAAGAGATCCTGCGGGTGGTCATAGTGCAGGGTGCTGCTGGCAATGCCGATGCTAATACTGGCAAATATTTCCGTTCCATTTAAATCAAACGGCTTCACAAGTGCTTTTTGTAACCGTTCCGCAATTTGAATTGCATCCGCGTTGTCTTGCAGATTCTCAAGCAGAACTGCAAATTCGTCACCACCGAGTCGGGCTATGGTATCTTTGGGTCGCAGACAAGCTTCTAGTCTGCGGGCAATGTCAACCAGGAGTTGATCTCCGACAATATGCCCCAGGCTATCGTTAATGACCTTAAAGCGGTCCAGATCCAGAAACAAAACTGAGAATAGATAATCTGTCTGATGTTTGGTTAAGGCGATCGCCCGCTGCAACCGTTCCATAAACAGTGCCCGGTTTGCCAACCCAGTTAATCCGTCATGGTGGGCATCATGCAACAGTTGTTCTTCCACCTGTTTTCGTCCGGTAATATCCCGGCAAACAATTACCCCACCCTTTAAATTTCCATGTTGGTCTCTGAGCGGCCTACCCGTCACCGTAATCCAGAGTCCGTTTGGGGCTTTAGGGTGATGAATCAACATTTCTACGTCATTTACATCCTCTCCCCGAATCGATCGCTTAAGAGGAAAGTGATTCATATCACATGGAGTCGGACAATCTAATAAACAAAGCCCTAACTGCTGAAACCATTGCTGCAAATCGACTGCCCGACTTCCAAACATGCGTTCTGCGGCTGGATTAAAAACTAAAAACTTTTCGGTTTCATCCGCAACCAGCACCGCATCACCCATACTGTCAAGAATTGCTTTCAGTCCGGCAGAAATCTCGATTTGCTTTAGCAGTGCCTCCTCAATTTGTTTGCGCTGGACAAACTGGCCAATTTTAATCCCAATGTCAGCCATCATTTCTAACAGTCCGTTATCTGGTTGGCAAGTTTTGTGACTAAAAAACTCCAGCACTCCAATAACTTGATGACCATGCTTGATTGGTAGCCCAAACCCACCATGAATTCCATCGGCGATCGCAGAAGCACTCCGGGGTGAAGCATACTCTGTACTGAGATCTTCAACCCAAACGGCATCTCCAGATTGCCAAACCTGTCCTGGTAATCCGACTCCTGGGATGAATTGAACCCTGCGAGTTGTAAATGCAAATTCAACCGACTGCCCTGCTTGTGCCTGCCACACTTCCTGACATTTGAGCGAGTGCGTGGCTTGGTCTACCATCCACAGCACACCCACGCGCCAATCCAGAGCATGACCAATCGCCGCCAAGATTTTGACAATTGCCTGATTGAACGTTGAGGACTCTGCAAGAATATGAGTTACCGCATACTGGGCAGCTAGTTTTTGATTTGTCTTGCGTAGTTCTGCTCGTTGCTGAGTCAGTTGATCGTTCAACTTTTTGGCATCTGTTAACGCGGTGTTTTGTGCCTGAAGCAGAAACAGAAAATCAGCGATCGGATCATGAATCGCAAAATCCTTCAGGGACAATCCAAACGTCTTCAGAGATGCGATTTGAGTAATCCAGGGAGAACCTAAAAAAACGATAACCTCTGGCTCACTGATATGCACCATTTGCCCTTTCAGTTGCATCCCATTCTGCAACGATTCCAGCATAAATAACGAGCGAGTATGCTGTTGAATTAAATCAAAATCAATCTGGATTTTTGGGCGGTTAATCTGAAAATGCTGCTCCAGGTGTGTTCCTACGGATAGCTTGGGGTAAACCTGGCACAACCCATCACCCATTTGCAGGATCTCAAGCTTACGATTGAATACCATATGGAATGGAAACACCGCTGCAAATTGTTGAGGCGGCAGACTAAAGCCAGAACTGAAATTGGCTACATCTACTGGCATTAAGCCTGATTGAGAAACGGTTTTAGTAAACACCCTGGCTCCAATCGCTAATCGGCGAGCTAATCTGGCAGGTGAATGAGTTTAAACACAAAGTTTGTAGCGGTTACCATAGTAGTTAAGACATTCTTTAAGCGTTTAAACGTTTAAATTAATAAACTCAAGATGACTTAACAATAATGGTGATATAGCAATCCTATTTGGATTGAGAGAGAGAATTCCAAGGGAATCCTTTCTCTCAAAGCCTCTCAGTCTTACGACTGATCTAGGGCTGCTATAGCTATATCCTGAAATTTCTATTAACGCGATGAGGCACGATCGGATAGGCTTTAAACCCGCCCCAACATCAACGGAAGATTTTCAGCAAGACCATTCTGTGCGAACTTTTCAGCAAAAGGCCATGGTCAAGGTCATACGCTAGCAAGTAGTCGCGGCTCATTGAATGGCAAAGTTTCTGCAACCTGACGCTGGATGCCATCAAAAAACTGAACTCGGGCATCCATTGCTTCAAGAATTGCACGATTGACTTCAATCGCTTCTTCATTCGTCATGATCCGATGTTCAATAACTGCTGCTAACTTTGCTGCATGGCTATCATCGACATCAATGTGGACTTCAAAAAAGGCTAAAGCGTCTTTGGGTAAAGGTGTAGCACAAACAATCCCCTGGTAGAGTTGCCGGTAAAGTGAACTGACAATCCCTTCTGAAGCAAAACAAACAGCACCCAGGGCAGCCAGATAGCCATACTGATGGGGTAATTTCAAATACGTTTCAATCAGGGCATCTGTTTCAGGTAACGGAGGGATTGCTGCCAGCATTTCATCTTGGATCCCTAGGGAGCGGGTAAAACGGCGGAATAGCTCAGAGTGAGCACAGTTGGGGTCGCCCTGACCCATTTCATCGAACAAGTTATCCAGGATAACCAACTGGGCACTTTCATCTGGGCAACAGGATAGAATGCCTGCCAGGATACGGTTAAACTCTTTAGAGAACTTATACATCTGAACCGCAAGAACCTGAACTTCCGTTAAAGTAAGTTGCTCGGCGCGACACCGAGTCAGAAATGGATGATTCCAAAGAGGGTGAACACCTGTAAGTTCACGAAAGGACTTCATTACAGAAGAAGACAATGGGTTCATCGTGTTACCTGCATCGCTACATGAAGTGGATAATCAACCAACGGACCGAAAAAGGACTCATCCAGGGAAACATGCTCTGGTGTAACGCGGAGTTCACGTAGGCTTGGTAATGTGGCAAACCCAGCGCTGTTCAGGGCATCGAAATAGTCTTCAAACGTCTTGTGGACAAGCTGAACATCGAGCCATGACCCGTCTCGTTTCCAGATTTGACCAGCAAACTTTTGGTCACGGCTGCTGAAATAACCACCCCCCTCAACCTGAAAGTAGAACGGATACTTTGCTTCCCGCATATAGGGGAAGGATGGATGGGGAACACTAAACACGAACCGACCGCCGGGGCGGAGAATGCGGGCAACCTCTGCCATACATTCACGGGTTTGAGTTGTCGTCAGGTAATTGAAGAGAAAAACAGCAATGACCAGATCGAACTCGCGATCGCTAAATTGCTTTAGATCAGTTGCACATCCGCTTTCATAGCGAATCCCCAGCCCATCCTCTTTATCCTGTAAACAAGCTGCCTCAATCATCTTTTCAGACAGATCGATGCCAAAGACCTCTCTCGCTCCCCGCCGCCGCAATTCACGGCTGCAATAGCCTTCGCCACAACCCAAATCGAGTATCCGCAGGTCAGAAACTGGTTCACACATGCCCAGAACCACTGGACGGGCAGTGAAATCTGAGAGGGAAGTAGGCTCTCCTCGCACCCACCTGGAAGCGGTGCCATTGTACAAACTTTTTGTTGAGGTTTGGTTTTCTAACATTACCATTTCAGCTAATTGGTTGATATTGAAGTCAAAAAACAAATTTCCCAAGAATAAATGGCTAACGAATCAAGAAAATCCTAAAGAAAGGCAATCATTTGGCTAAGAGATAAATTACTTTTAGTGGCAATATGCCTGACGTAAAATCACTACTGTTTCCGTACCATTACTTGTATTGACAGGGAGATTAGCACTTACGTAACTTCTTTTTAACAGGTGTTTTTCTCCCGACGCAACTGTTGAATCCACTGATTTTACAGGCTACCCAGGGAAGTCTTAAAGTAGTATTTTATTTGCCTTAAACGACCGTGGTGCAAGGTTTTAGCCAGGTTAGGAAATGTGGGTAAATCCTCAAAGAGGTTTCCAGTGAGCTATTTCTTCAAAGAAAAACAGCCTGACTTCATTCAAAATTTACGTGTTTATCCGTAGATTACTGAAATGCATATCACCAGGATTGCTGATTCTAATTCGGCTATCTAGCCGAGTTCGTTCTGGGTAGATTTGTTAGCTTTGAACTGAGGAATCCGTTTTCTATTTTTTAATGATTCTGACTGTAAAAACTATTTTGCTTCTTTGTTGAGCAATTAGTTTTTTGAATCAACATCTATCTGAAAAAGCCAAACGTGAGTCCCTCAGTTATTAGAATTTATGATTTTGGAGCTATTGGTAGGAGGAAGAATTTTGGCAGGATTACTAACCAAACCGTTATCACCCGGTCAATTTAGCGTTGACGATGCAATGGCATTTTCCCGCTTAGGTGATCAGTTGTTTGATGAACTCGCTGAAAGAATCGCAACAGCGCACCAGTATCGGCTATTGTTTGAACACAAATTGAAGCCTGAACTATTTCAGCAGATTCAGGTCGCAGCAGCAGGCTATATCTCAGCTTGCCTGAATAGCCCAATCATTCTCTCGGAAGCTGAGATGCTGGTGCGACTGCTAGAAGCCCGACAAACTTTACCTAACTACACAGGTACTGGGCTGTTAATGCCCAAACGAGAACATGCTTTAGAATTTAATCTGTTGCAAAAAAGTGTTGCCACAGCCTTCTCCCAACTTGGTGCCAATGATCTGATTGATGCGGTTGATTTACCTGTCAACTTGCGTATGGTTTATGGCAAGACCGATCCAGACAAGTTACGTTTACCTTTTACCAGTTCAAAACTTCATAGCGATGTATGGGCAGGTGTTCCGGCAGATGCAACAGTTGTTGTGCTACCGCTGTTTGGGGATATTGACCATATCACAATTGAGGCAGGGGAAATGCCCCGTGAAATGGAACTTGGTGCCATGAGGGTGATGTCAGATTTTGATGAGGGGCGTGATATTCCGATGGTTGTTGCCTACCAGGAGGCAAAACTCCAGCACGGCACAATGTATTTTAATGATGCGCGAGGGCTTCACCAGACGGTTAGACGGAGATCTGAGGGAGTACGAATTTCGATTGACTTTCGATTTCGGAGAAAATTTAACGATCTCTACCGGGCAATGGTGCCTCCCACAATCGGTGGAGTTGAGGAAGATAACTGCATCCCTTATCAAGAGTGGCTGAAGGTAGGTTCAGAGAGATTAGTTGTGTTTGACGAAACGATGGAGGAAGCAAAGTCAAGGCGAAGTGCAGGAGGTCCGGTTCCTCTCTATACTCGTGGATATCGCGTTGTCAATATGTTTGATTGATTGTTCAAGTCCTGATGCCATAGCGGTTTTTAGTTGAGTGGCAGAAATAGCAAGCTTTAGATCCCCGGAATCTTCAAGATTTCGGGGATCTTGATTAGTGGCTGTGTGCTTAAATTATTGCCATTCTGCTATAGTTGATTCCCCAGTTAGTGCTAAATTCCAATATGGATTTAGAAACTCTTTTAGAACAACGGCGCACGATTCGGGCGATCGGTTTTGATGATGCTCCCTTTGTGCGTCGGTCAGAGCAACCTGTGAGTGTGGCAGGAGTCGTGTGTGCTGGAACACGATTTGAAGGCATGGTTTGGGGACAAGTGCAGCCCGATGGTTGGGACGCTACGGATGTTCTCTGCCAGATGCTAATTAGAAGTAAGTTTTTGCCTCAGATCCATATCATTTTGCTGGATGGCATTTCTTTGGCTGGCTTTAATGTGGTTGACCTGCCGTTACTGGCAGAAAAGGTGGAACGCCCCTGTGTTGCTGTCATGCGTCGCCATCCTGATCTAAACGCCGTTGAATTTGCTGTGCGCCGCCTGCCAGAACCAGAGCGACGCTTAGAATTATTTCGTCGGGCAGGTCCAATTTATCAATACCACCCTTTTTTCTTTCAGGTATGTGGTGTGAGTCCGGCTGTGACAGCGGGGGTGCTGGCTCGGTTGACTGATTGTGGGCATGTGCCAGAGGCACTACGTGTGGCTCATTTGATTACATCGGCAGTGGTTAAGGGTGAGAGTGGGAGGCAGGCGTAAGGTAAAAGGTAAGGGGGAGGGAATACAGGGTACGGGGTATCGAAAAGGGGGAAATCGGTAATTGGTAACTGGTAATGGGTAATCCTGGAAGAGGGTATGGCAAAGTCACGTAAATTAGAAGAAACTCTGGCATTGCTGAATCGGGTACGAGGGGAGCCAACCTCAGAGGAGGCGATCGCGACTCTGCGTCAGGTCATTAAAAGCCGTTATTCTATTGCTGTAGCCCAGGCAGCAAAGCTGGTGGGTGATACCGAAATATACCAACTCATGCCAGATTTAATAGCGGCATTTGAACGGTTTATGGTAAAACCCGTTGAGACAGATGCCAACTGTCAGGCAAAATTTAGAATTGCTGAAACCCTCTATCGCTTGAACTACAGCGAAGAAGCTCTTTTTCTTCAGGGCATTCGGCATGTGCAAATGGAGCCAGTGTGGGGTGGAAAACAGGATACAGCGGTAAGCCTGCGGGGGATTTGTGCCTTAGGGTTAGTAAGAATGCATTATTCAGAGGTTCTGGTTGAATTAGCCGATTTGCTGGCTGATCCAGAAGCACCGGCGCGGGTAGCCGCCGCAAGGGCAATCGCCTACAGCGAAAATTCCCAGGGGGTGCCCTTACTGCGCTTAAAGGTTCGCATGGGAGATCCAGAACCACAGGTTCTATCAGAATGCTTTGCAGCACTTTTAAAGCTGGCTCCAGTTCAATCCCTGTCTTTGATTTCAAGCTTTCTCAACTCACCTAAAGAGCAACTTCAGGAAATAGCAGCCTTGTCATTGGGTGAATCTCGTTTACGGGAAGCCTTTCCAATTCTGCAACGCTGGTGGAAAACAACGGTTTATGCTGAACTACGCAAAACAGGTTTGTTGGCGATCTCTCTGCTTCGTCAAGATGACGCTTTGGAATTTCTGCTGACGCTGATTGCTGAGGCAATGAGTCAGGATGCTAAAGACGCGATTGCCGCTCTCAGCATGTATCAATCGGATGAAATCTTGTGGCGGCGAGTATGTCAGACCGTCGAAATGAGGGATGATACTGGATTGCAACGGGCGCTCAAGGAAATTGCATTCGGACAGTCCTCTAGTAGCGATGGCTTTGCTTCTTCAAGCAAGAAGCGCCCAAAAGCCAATTAATGGGCTAGATCATATCTAAAGTTATCCACCGAGAGCGGCAATAGACAAAGTCGGCGGGGCAAGGGGGTGCGATCGCCCTATCAGAGCAACTATGCCATTGGAGCAGGTATCATCTCCCGGTAGATTCTTTGCTCAAAGTAGGAAGTATAGAATTAACCCTACTGGGTCTGCTTGAGCTTGGGTGTTCTTAAGCGGTTCCTGATGCTAATTTTTTGACTCACTAGAAATGCGGCTCAATTGATGACCCATTGCTAGACATTCCCAGCTATCTCTAAGCTGGTGGAGACTACAGACATGATCACGGGGTTGTTACGGGCTAAGAATTTTTGGATGTTTTTGCTGGCTGGCGTTCTACTGGCTGTAGTTGCCAGTAACCTACCCCTTAAAGACTGGATCGTTTCAGTTAAAGACTGGATTGTCACCCTTGGTTTTTGGGCAATTCCAGGTTTCGTTCTGGTTTATCTCTTAGCAACGATTCTTTGCTTGCCAAATGTACTGCTGATGCTCATTGGTGGAACGTTGTTTGGGCTGGTGAAGGGAATTATTACGGTGTCGATCGCCGATACAATGGGTGCGATTGTCTGCTTTTTTATCGGTCGAACGATCGCACGCAAGCGGGTTAAAAACTGGATGTGCAAAAATCCAAAATTTGCTCAAATTGACCACGCGGTTAATCAAAAAGGATGGAAAATTCTCCTGCTGACTCGCCTTTCCCCCCTTCTACCATCCAATCTTTTGAACTATGGATTTAGCTGTACTAAAGTCAACTTTTGGCAGTACTGCTTTTTTTCATGGCTAGGGATGCTGCCTGTGATCACCTTATATATCTACTTGGGATCCTTCGGAACATCCATATTTAGCAGTGAATTAACTCCTGAAAAGCTTGTGTGGCAGGGGATAGGACTATTGATCACGCTTGCAACCGCTGTTTACACAACTTACTTTGCGCGCAAAGCCCTTTCCCCAAATGCTTCATCTCAAAAAGCAAAGCTGTAACGCTTCTCACTCGAAGCCGCCTTGGCGACTATTCACAAAGCGTTCCCGTAGGGTAGGCGCGGCTATATAACTAAACCTGCCTCCGCAGATTACGGAAATTCCCGTTTGTCCGAGTCCGTGCAGGCAGACTTTGTTTATGTAGGCGCGATTTTAATCGCCAGATCCTTTTCAAAAACCCTTTAAGATCTAGTGATTGAGATCTGTCTCATCTGACTGAAAATTAACAGGAAGCGCTATGACTCTGACAACTAATCTGATGTGTAAGAAACAGATTTATCGTTAACTGATACAATTTTGTCCAGTCGAATTTCTGTTCCCTTTTTCAGCTTCAGAAAATCTGCTTTATTTGCGGCATAAATGTCCACAATGTAATCCCGCACTTCAACCTTTTCGTTCGCTTCATTCCGATAAATGATTTGAGCTTCTTGCTGTAAGGTAGCCAGGGACTCTAACTCATCATGAAAGTCGCAGCTTACCAGGGTGTACTCATCCATCATCGTAGCTCCTAAATGTTCAAAGTATTGACTCTGCCTTTTCTTACCATCCCCTCATCCCCCTTCCCCTCAAAAACTGATACCCTTTACCTCCCAGGATGCTCCTTGATAGGAGGACAGCCCTTAAGTTTTTGGGGAGTCAAATCAAACATTTGGGGAGTAGTATAGCGTTTCCTTTCTGGGTGAGGTACATCTCATCTGTTTGACTCAAAGGTTTTGCGGCTATCCATGTACCTCTCTGGATTCAAAAACGCTATAGCCGGATTGTTATCGTTTCATCGTTGCTCTGCGCTTCCCAAAATCAGCCTGTTGCCACACCTTAAAGAGCGCAGCAAAAAACATCCCCTATCTCAGGGCTGAAGTGCTTGGTAGATAAGAGTGGAGGAGTGGATGGTTTGTCCATTCGCCATCCCCCGATCAGGTTGATAGAATTAAGTTATAGCGATTCTCAGACGAGTGCGATACAAACGAATGCCCAAAACCCTGACTGAATCAGCCCTTTGACCGCACACACAAACGGGAATTGCTATAAATGGGTGTGGAAAGGATCTCATGCAAGTCAGAGCTGGAATTTGACGGAAATTTAATTCATGGTTAGCTGAGGGAAAACTTTGAAAGAAACGCTGCGATCGCACCTGACCCAAATTGTTCGGGAACGGGATCCGTATCTGGCAACAGAAGGGCATTTCTATGTGCAGCAGTATATTCGTCAGCAGTTGGAGCAATGGGGAACGGTTGAAACCCATGAGTTTGTGATCAAGACTCGTACTCACACCAACCTGGTGCTGAACTTACCTGCCCAGCCCGGACGAGAACAACAACCTCCCATTTTAATTGGTGCTCACTACGATGCTGTACCCGGAACGCCGGGGGCAGATGACAATGCGACTGGCGTAGCCGTATTACTGGAACTGGCGCGATCGCTGGCTGCCCAACCGGCTCGTTATCCGGTGCGCCTGATTGCCTTTGACCTGGAGGAATATGGTTTGCTGGGCAGTGCCGCCTATGCTGAAGCACTGTGGCAAGAACAACAACCAGTCCGGCTGATGCTTTCGCTGGAAATGTTGGGGTATTGCACCCACGAACCTAACTCCCAAAAATACCCACCCGGACTCCAATACCTGTATCCCAACCAGGGAAATTTCATAGGGTTGATTGGCAATTTAGGCACCATTCCTGACCTGATCTGCCTTTGCCGTGCTGTTGACCGGGCAGGAATTCGCAGCCGCTGGTTACCCGCTGGAAAGCGCGGAATGATCGTTCAAGCAACCCGCTTAAGTGACCACGCCCCCTTCTGGGACCGGGGCTACCGGGCAATTATGGTGACTGACACTGCCTTTATGCGAAACCCAAACTATCATAAGCCGAGCGATCGCCTCGAAACCCTTGACCTCGACTTTCTCACAGGCGTTTGCCAGGGGCTAATCTATGGCATACGCCACTTGTAGAGTATGCTGCCAGGATTTCAAGGTTCAGCAAAAAACCTCTTAGAGAAATTCTTCTGGTTATCTCTTCTTGCCTGCCTTCCGGGCTTTGGCAGGTTCAACCATTTCATCGGCGATCGCATACCAAATCTGTCCCATCGTGTTGGGAGCCAGCTTTCTTCCTTTCCATTCAGGAAATAGTTTATAAAACCGCCCATCTGTCAGGGCATCGAGGGTGGGGCTATTTTTCCGTTTCGATTCTCCCAGTTCCTTAAGCCATGCATTGTAGTTGCCCAACTTGTAAGAACCCAGTCTTTTGCGAGTTTCAGGGCTAAGGGTCTCTAGTCGATCTGCCAGAGCGCCAGCAATCTCATTCCAATCTTCTTTTTGTTTTCCTTGGATGGCGCTGGTGCCCGCCTGTTGACCTTTTAGCTTGGGGTATTTGGCGTAGAACGTTTCATCCGCCACGTTGTTAAAGTACTGAGGGCTGATGCCAAGCTGCTGAATGCGATCGCGCAGGTTGCTGTCGGAAGCAGGGGGAGAGGGCTTTGCAGGAACGGCAGGAGTTCCTGTCCCTGCTTGACTACCTTCTGGTTGGGCTTGGGAAGGGGAAGTCTGATCAGCCGGACTGCCCGACACATCGGTTGGCTGAGATTCGGGGGATTGGCGATCGCCCCGGAAAAGGGGTAATGCCTTCCAGGCACCCACCCCCAGCAAGAGTGCCAATCCTATTACCAAAGCGGCTGAAGCGCGAGGATCCCCTTCCCGTTTAGGGCGAGGCGATTGCGGCTTCGGAGTCGCTGTCACAGGTGCCAGAGTCTCGGCGGGAAGGGCGGCGGCAACTACAGGAGGAGGGGGAGAAACTGGAGCCGAAGGGGGCGCAGAGGATTGCATGGCAACCGGTTGAGCAGATGCATCCATCAGGGGTTCTAGCACCTGAATCACCTGAACCGCAGAAGCAAACCTCTTTTGTGGACGAGGCTCCACCATTTGCTTGAGGATGCGGGCAAATTTGGGGTTAATGCTTGCCGAAGATTCCCACTCTAAGCTTTTGGTTTTGGGGTTGTAGAGTTCTTCCGGTGCTTTACCCGTCAGAAGGGAGATCGCGACGACTCCCAGCGAATAGATATCACTACAGGGGTAAAGTTGCCCATCACTGATCTTCTCTGGCGGCACATAGCCCGGTGTTCCCAGTGCATCCTCGGGCTGAACGGGATGGAGTTGTAGCCGCACGACCAGATCCCTGACCAGCCCGTAGTTAATCAAAACCGGCAACTGGTCTTGCTGCCGCAGAATGAGCGTATCCAGTGTCAGGTTGCCATGCACAACCCCCTTGCTGTGCAAGTAGCTGAGTACAGGTAAGACCTTCATCATCAGGTGCAGCACATCTGCTTCTGAAAAGACCTGCCCCTGCGCCTTACGGCTGTCTAGAATAACGTTGTAGCTTTTACCTTCAACGTATTCCCGAATCCAGTAAAGGCGCTCATCCTGAACCAGCATCGCCCGTGGACGGGGAAGCTGGGGATGACGCAGTTCATAAAGGGCGGACGCTTCCTGATGAAAAAGCTGAAGCAGCGTCTCGATTACCGCCGGGTCCTGCTGGTTGGGAATGAATTCCTTCAGCACACATAGGGCATTGAGCTGCTTTTGATCCCGCACCAGATAGGTTTGACCGAGGGAACCTCGTTTTGCCATCCCAACAATACGGTAGCGGCTATCGAGGAGAGTTCCAGATGTGAGGGGAGCATACATGGCAATTGGCGGTAATTCGGTGGATGAAAGCCGGACTCCAGAACTTGACAAAATTATAGAACAAATGTACTGAGTTTACACTTGCTTCCTCAAAAATGTTGACGATCGCACCTGCATTTAAGCAGAAAATCTCCGAACCTCCCCATTTTTTTCAGATTAAGAATTGTCTGTGGAAAAAGGAGCAGACTCGTATGCAGTACAGATATACTCTTTTGTTTCCTGAAGTGCGCCTGCTTCTACTTCAGGCGTTATCCTGATAAAGAAGTATGTTCTTGTTTAATCATTCCCTTTCCACGGTCGATCGCCAACATTCAATTGCCAACATTGCCCATGACTTCCTCTCGAACAGTGGGGCAAAGCCCATCCATCCGGCGTTACGTCAATCGGTCGGTTACGCGCAAACGCCACGCTTCCATGCTTGAGACGGAGCGACTGATTTTGTTGATGCAACTTGGCTGGGTTGCGGTTGGGCTGATTGCCGTAGCCTCTTTCCCTGATTTGAACTTGCCAGCTTCCAAGCCCTTGACCGACTCACCCTTTGCAGCCTCAGAGGTATCGGCTGATCGGGCAGTCGCATTTTCCTTGAAGCCGACCGCGATTGTCCCAGACCCGGTGATTTTGTTTGCGGATGGAGCAGAGTCGCTGGTTGCCCGCACCGTAGGTCACGCTGAGGGCACCCGTGCCCCTGATGGTACTCGCACTCCTGCTTATTTTGGGCATACCGATCCCGGTAATGGGGTTTGGAATTTGGGTAGCTTCTCTTTTCAGCACTGCCGGGAACTCCGCTATAGCTGCTCAAATCCCGAACAAGCGGATGGTTTCCAGATTCAGCGGTTAATATCCCAGACCAATGATTTGCGTCAGCGATCGCTCACCCTGGGGTTGCAGGTGAACTTAGAAGAAGAACTGAACGCGATCGACCTGGCTAACCAGGCACCCCTGGCAGCCCTCGGCACACCAGGCTATCCTGAGCATTTGCTGAAGGCAAAAGAGCAGGGCTTAGAAGGACAGGATGCGGTTCTAGAGGCACGGATAAAAAGCTTCTGGAATCCCCAAACCAACCGCTGGGATGCCCCCGGTCTGGGCAACACCGAAGCCAGTATTCGCCATGACCAGCAGCGCCGAATGCTGGCGATCGCTCGCGTACTGGCAAGCCATCAACAGCCCGTAATTGCCCAATTACCCTCCCAGCAAAGCAATCAGCTTAACTCTCGCTCCACCCCAGAAAATCCCTACTCCTTCGAGAACCAGCGTACTCAGCACCTCTGGTGGGATGCAGGCTACTGGGATGCCAGTCTAAATCGAGGTCGCCAGCTACCCGCAGGAATGGATCCGGCTTATGACCAGGGGTTTAAGCAGGGCACGGCGTTGTGAGAGTTGAAAGTTAAGCAGTAATGGGTAATGGTTCGTTGTTTGTCATTCGTCCTTTGTCATCTGTAATTTGGTGTGCGACAATTTTCAGATCCCCGGCATCTGTGAAATTTACTTTAGCCAAATACATAAAAATCAACGAGATGTCGGGAATCTTGGCTACCAAGTTGCACATCGCGACTGTAAGTACCAATGACCAATGACCAATGACTACTGACTACTGAGTACTGAACTGCACCCCCTCCGTCCGCTCTGCACGCCCACCCCGCCCTTCTCATGTCTGACACTCCTCAAAAAACTCCTGTAACGCGCCAAGGCAACACAACGGAACATACCCTATCGTTGCCTGAGGGTTCTATTCACTACACGGTTTCGGCTGAGTGGCAAACCCTGTTTGAGCGGGAGAAGCCAGTGGCGGAAATGTTTCATGTGGCTTATCTGGCTAAGTCCGATCAGGCAGCCCAACGACCCCTGACCTTTGTGTTTAATGGTGGACCGGGAGCGGCTTCTGCCTATCTGCATATGGGTGCGTTGGGTCCACGGCGGGTTGCTTTTGGAGACCGGGGGAGTTTGCCTAAACCGCCCTTGAAGGTGGTAGACAATCTGGAAAGCTGGTTAAGCTTTACCGACCTGGTATTTATCGACCCGATTGGGACGGGATTTAGCCGTAGTCTGACGGAAGAGGAGGACAAAAAAGACAAGTCCGGAGAGTCAGGGAATCCGACGGAAAAGGAGAAACCCAAAGAGGTGGAGTTTTGGGAGGTTGAGCGGGATTTAATCTCCCTGGCTGAATTCATTCAGCGGTTTCTTTCGCGGCGGAATCGCTGGCTGTCACCCATTTTTATTGCGGGAGAAAGTTATGGGGGCTTTCGGGTGGCTAAATTAGCCCGTAAGCTCCAGCAGGAGTTTGGAGTGGGTTTGTCGGGTGCAATTTTGATCTCTCCAGCGTTGGAGTTCAGCCTGTTATGGGGCAGTGATTACAATCTGACTTCCTGGGCAACGTTGCTGCCTTCCTTTTCGGCGGCGGCGGCTCACCACGATCGCGCCCGCTGGGTGGGAGAACCAGGGGATTTACAGACCCATATCACTGCTGCGGAACAGTTTGCCCGCAAGACGCTGATCCCCTTACTGGCAATGGGGGGGGCACTTTCAGCGGAGGAGCGCCAAACGGCTTATCAACAACTGGCGGATTTGATTGGTTTGCCGTTGTCCCTGGTGGAGCGTCAGGGTGGACGGATTGATATAGAAGTGTTTGCCAGGGAATTGCTGCGCGATCAGCAGCGAATTGTGGGGCTGTATGACGCTTCAATTACGGCGATCGATCCGTTCCCCGATCGCCAGGTTTACCAGGGTATTGATCCTACCTTAGATGGACTGGATCGGCTGTTTACGGGAGCAATCAACAGCCATCTGCGGGATACCTTGGGGGTTGAAACCGACCTGTCCTACCACCTGCTTAACTTAGAAACTTTCAAAGCCTGGAAATTTGACATGAAGGGCGAGTTGAAGCAGGGGTTCATCGGGGCAGTAGATGATTTGCGTATCGGTATGACCCTCAACTCCTACATGCAGGTCTACATTACCCACGGCTTTTTTGATCTGGTCACGCCCTATTTTGCCTCCAATCACCTGGTAGACCTGATGCGGCTTGACCCTGAGATTCGCCCCAATCTGACCTTGAAACATTACCGGGGTGGGCATATGTTCTATGCCTGGGATGAGTCCCGGCAGCAATGGTTTGGGGACATGAAAGGGTTTTATCAGAAGGCGGTTGGATAAGGTGGTAGGCAAGTATGCTACCTTTCAACCCCTGACCCCTATTCGCCCATTTCCCCCCTCAACAACTTCTCAAACACAGTATGTTCTTCCGGGTTGCCGACGACCAGAAGGCGATCGCCCACTTGCATGACCATTTCTCCCGTGGGGTAGCGGTGCAGACGTTTGTTGCGATCAATTGCCATGATGGTGGCTCCTGTGATGCGGCGGACGTTTGCCTGGGCAAGGCTTAAACCTGACAGAGGACAGTCTGATGGGAGCGTGTACCAGCGTCTTTGTAAACCTTCGATCGCTGACTCCAGATCTGCCGCGCCCCAGTACTCCGCCCGTTCTGGCGCAATGTCTCGATAGCGTCCAGTCCGGTAACGGTTGACCACCTGCTGCACTTCAAAGGTCGAGTCACCCAGTTTCAACAGCATGTGGGCACCCATCTCCAGGGAAGCCTCAAACTCTGGCTGCACCACTTCCTGGGCACCTAACTGGTAAAGCACGTCAATTTCATCATTCACATGCGCCCGGACTGTAATGTCCAGTTCAGGGGCAAGGCTCAACGCCCGGTTCAGGGTGAGGCGGGTTGCCATTGGATCTGGGAGGGCGATCGCCATTGCCATTGCCTGGGGCAGATTGGCTTTTTCTAAAACCAGCGCACTGGAAGCATCCCCAAACAGGAAGGGGATTTTCCGTTCCCGCAAGGTTTGCAGCGCGGCTTCATTGTTATCAATCACCAAAATTTTATAGCCCTGGAAATACAGCATTCGGACCAGGGTTTGCCCGACTCTGCCATAGCCAACCACCACCACATGGCTCACCAGTTCCTCCTCTAGCCCAAACAGTTGAGGCGCATGGTTCAACCGCAGCAGGTCGTTGAGCCATGGCAACCCTTCTAGCCGGGTCAGCAGATGGGGAGTTGCTCGCAGTAAAAAGGGGGTAATCAGTAGCGTGACAGCGGTGGTTCCGACCGTCAAACCATAAAGTCGGGGGGAAAAAAGCCCTTCATTTTGAGCAACCCCCGCCAGCACAAAGGAAAATTCTCCAATTTGATTAATGCCAATACCAACAGTCAAAGCTGTTTTGAGGGAATAGCCAAACAGCTTGACAACACTGGTTGCAATCACGGCTTTGCCAATCATTGTGACGGCAACCAGCCCAAGTAAGACCCAACTATTTGCCAACAAAAATGCTGGATCAATCAAAATCCCAATGGATGCAAAAAATAGGGTCGCGAACACATCCCGCATGGGCAACATCCGATCCAGGGCATGATCGGCATACTCCACGTTAGAAATCATTAACCCGGCAACAAACGCTCCCATTTCAATTCCTAAACCCAGGGCAGAGGTCAGGAGCGCAATTCCCAGACACAAAACCAGAATTCCCAGCAAAAATAGTTCCTGGGAACCACTGCGGGCAATCAACCGAACCAATAATGGAATCAGCCATTTGCCAGCAAGGATGGCTCCCCCCAGGAAAAGAAAGGCTTTGAGCAAAGCTGTGAACAGGGCAACACCAATCACATTAGGAGGCTGAGTGAGGGCGGGAAGAACAGCCAGCATAAGTCCCAAACCCAAGTCCTGCACAATCAAAATTGCCAGCATGATCTGACCGTGGTTTGTTTGCACCTCATTGCGTTCGATCAGACTTTTCAGGACAACAGCGGTGGAAGATAGGGAAAGCACCGCTCCCAGAAAAATGGCTTTGGGGATGGTTGTCACCCAACCCGTCAGGTAGGCTAATCCACCGCCCAACAGGATCGTCAAAATAATTTGGAGGGAACCGCCACCCAGCGCGATCGCCCGCATCCGCAACAGGTCTTTGAGGGAAAACTCCACCCCCAGGGCAAACAACAGCAGGGCGACCCCAATTTCTGATAGAACCTGAATATCCCCTTCCAGCGTGATTAGCTTTAACCCAGCGGGTCCAATTAACATTCCACCCAGCAGGTAGCCAAGCAGCACAGGTTGACCCAGACGACTTGCCAGGTACCCCCCCGTGGTGGCGGCTCCCAGTACCGTCACCATTTCTACAATCAGGGTCAACTCTCCAGCCATTTAGGTTTCAGGTAATTGGTGTCAGGTAATAGGTTTTTTCAGGAGTTCGCGTTGGCGCGGAAAGTGGGCAATGATGATGGATACATCCGGGTGCTGACGGGCGATCGCATCGGGGGCAACTCCGAGGGTTGGCACCCCCAAAAACTCTGGATGGGCGTTGTGAGTCAAAACCAGTAAGTCATCGGTTTGCAAAATTTGTGAGACACGACTGACCAGATTACCCCGTACCCGCTGGATTGGGACATCCTCAGCTAGTCCGGGAACTTGCGATGAGGCATCCGACCGGCGGGAACCGGATACCACCTGGATTACTTCCAATGATGCCTTTAACTCGGCAGCCAGGGTGCGCGTCAGCGCCAGTGTTTGCTGAAAACTAGAGGCAGTCATTTCAATATCTGAGATTGCCAGAAATACCCGTCGGGTTGATGCGATCGGCTGAACAAAGCGGGCAATCATCACAGGCACCGTGGTTCGGCGCACCACGTTATCGATCACATTCCCAAAAAAATTATCCCGGTAGCTAGAATATCCCTTCCAACCGCAAATAATCAGGGTGGCATTGCGCTCCTGAGCTGTTCGCAAAATGCCCCGGTCGATGGAACCATCGACACGACCAATGGGTTCAACGTCCGTTACAGCCGCATGGGCAATGGTTTCAGCAGCGGCAAGTAATCGTTCCTGTTGCAACTTCGCCTCCGTTGAAATGGGACCCTGGGCATCGGAGAGAACGTGGAGCGGTAGAAGGGTTCCTTGAGTGGTCTTTGCCAAAATTAGTGCCAGTTGCAGCAGGTTATCTTCTGTACTGGGGTTGGCAACGGGAACCAGAATCCGATACTTGGGAAGGGTTTGCGAGTCTTCCATCCCCCTTGCCTGTGGTTGAGCGCCCGTTCCCTGATCTTTAGTATTCTGTCCCCATTGGGCGGTGACCCAGGGAGAGGCAATGCAAGTGACCAGGATCATGGCGATCGTACCGTTGACGGTCAGTTGATCGACCAGTTTGATGTTGTAGGCGACGGTAATGGCTGCCAGGGTGGAAGCTGCCTGTGCGACTGATAGCCCAAACATGACCATAATGTTGGGGAAGTCAAACCCAAAAAATTTACCTGAACCCCAGGCGGGTAGAAATTTTGCCACGATCGCCACAATCACCATGACCACGGCTACCAGCATGGATTTTGGCTCTTGAAACAGAATAAAGGGATTGACCAGCATCCCTACCGAAATCAGAAAAAATGGCACAAACAGCGTATTGCCAATAAACTGAATCCGGTTCATCAGCGGGCTAAGCTGTGGGATGAGTTGGGTAATCGCGATTCCCGCTAAGAATGCGCCAATAATTGGCTCAATCTCAATCACTCGCGCCAGGTAAGAGACTACAAACAGCGTCGCCACTACAAAGGTAAATTCGGCACTTTCGTCATGCCCGAATCGGCGAAAAAACCAGCGCCCAATTCTGGGCACACCCCACAGGGTGCCAAAGGTGTAGAGTGCAAGAGATGGAATTAAAAATAACCAGAAACCCAGGTTTAAATCGCCCTGGTGAGACTTGACCACAATTGCCAATACCAGCAACGCCAGGACATTAGTAATTAAGGTGCCCCCCAGGGTCGTGGTGACCGACTGCGATCGCATAATGCCCAATTTACTCACCACGGGCAGAGCCAGCAAGGTGTGAGAGGCAAAACAGGATGCCACCAGAACCGCTGCCAGAACCGTGTAACCCAGCATCATCATGGCGATCGTGCCTATCACCATTGGCACGGCAAAGGTTGACACGCCAAAAATGATCGCTTTATCAGCGTTGTATTTCAAATCATCCAGGCTGGTTTCCAGTCCTGCCATAAACATGAGGAACAGTAGTCCCACCGTTCCCAACAAAATGATGGTGCTATCCCGCTCCAGGATGCCTAGCACGTGAGGACCCACCACCACCCCTGCCAGAATTAAGCCAACGATACCAGGCAACCGGATCCGCTCAAACAGCAGCGGTGCAACCAGCATAATCGCCATAATGACCAGAAAAATGGCGACTGGATCGGTAATGGGTCCAGGTAATAAGGCTGAAAGCAGATCTCTCAAGGGTGAGGAACTGATGGCAAAAAAGGTGCAAAAGCTGTGCATGGTACTAGTCAGGCTACAGCGGTAATCATACCCGTGAATTGTCTGGGCTACTATCACACGTAAAGTAGATCTAACCGGGTAGTAGACGCTTTTGAATTCAACTCCCTTCGTAGCAATTTCCCACTCAACAGATCAAACCTCAGGCGAGGGAGTCAGGGAGTCGAAGGAATATAGATGTAGGTGGAAAGCGCTATAGGGCGGTGGTTTCAGGTTTAAGTTTGAAGCATAGGAGGCTGGTAGTGTTTCAAATGTGTGGTTGACATCTGGTAGGAGCATTGCACTGCAATGCTCCTACGGAATACAAACAACAGGTCTAGAACACTACCCTTGATCACAAACCATCTGTAGCATCCCCATTTGATCTCTGACAGCGAGTCGGTGAAGTGACCACCAAAGTGCGGGGATAACAGGGGGCAGGCTTGCCGTGAGCATCAACCGGACGGTGTTAAAGGGCAAGGATGATGAAATAACGTTTTGAGCTTTCTATTTGTCCTAGCAATTTCTCTTAACTGTGATGGCTACCGCTATAGTTAAACAAATCCAAAGCTTGCCTGAGAAAGCTCTTCAGCCTGTTGCCCATTTCTGGGGTGGGACAGCTTGTGCCTTCAAATACCCAATTTTCAACCGTGGAGAGCCACCACTGTTTACCCCGATGGTCAAAGCCCGCCAGTTCAATTCCAATGGCACGGCGATCGCCCGTCTCCACATCCTCATGAAACCGAATCTGGACCAAAATACTACGGCTCTGAAGTGATTTTGAGACACCAGGAAAATGGAACCCGATATCGATCGAATCAGGGTCAATCAGTTCCTGGGTATCCGGGTCGTTTGCCCACGGTTTCAGGTCAGACCTTGCATCTGGAAACTCAGCTTTGAACAGGTTGACTACAGCAGCAATTTTGCTAGCGGTTTCCAAACTCTTTGCCTGTTCGGCTGCATTCACTCGTGGCTCCTTTCTTTTATTGAGACAGGAATCTATTAAGACAGGGAATCAGTCAAGATTAACTCAAACATTATTCACAAAACTGTAATCTTTGCAAGATTCTGCGGCGAGTCCGTGATTTTTGAACCTCTATTTCGTTTGAATGGGTTGTTGCACTCCACCCCCATGCATCCCCAACAGCATACTGCCCAAGAAAGTATCAAACCGGGTCTCCAGTTGAGTCAAGCGGTTTACCCGCTCCTCTAGCCTGACCAGAGCTAATCGCATATCCGTATCTACCGCAGCATTTCCCAGACTTTCCCCAGGACTGGTATGTAATCCTTGCTGAGAGAAACGACAAATCAGCTCTGTGACCGATACGCCTTCTGTCTGCGCCTTTGCCTTGAGTTCTGAAATCAAACTTTCGGGAAGGCGAAAGCTCACCAGTTTTTTCTCCATTGCAAATCAGATATAGTACAGGAAAACTATACGAATTATAGATGATAGTAGTACAAGTGTACGAAATATTCCATCGGAAATCTGACGGTTTTCTTCTACTTGATGTATATTTATTGTATATTGGTTCGTATGTACTATATTGGGTCATTGGTCATTGGTTATGGGTCTAGCCTGTAGCCATTATCTGGTGACACGATAAGCAACTTTGTAGCCAAGATCCCTGGCATCTCGTTGATCTTCATGTAGTTGGTTGAAGTAAATTTCACAGATGCCGGAGATCTGGGAATGGTCGCACACCGAGTTAGTGGTCAGTAAGTAAAACCAGGTGTCCCTGTCTATGAATACCTCAATCGATACTGGAGACTACGAAAAGCGGCTGGTTAACTACGCTGTAGAGTTTATGCGGCGAGTATTACAGGAAAATCCCTTAAGTGGGGAATCGCAGCAGTCTTTGCAGCAGTTTTGGCAGATGCTCAGGCTAAATCAAGAGCATGTGACTGCGGTTGAGGCACAGATTTTTCAGTATCGTGATTGTCTGAGCCAGTTTCTCCGGGACGATGAGCAACGGCAACTCATGGTGCAGGTAATCGTTCAAAGTAGTTTGCAGTCAGGTGAACCAGAGACTATCAGGGATGGAAAGTCTACCGTTGACTGGCGCAAGTGGAGACAGGTAGCCCTAGTTGGTGGTGTTTTGTGTATGACAACTGTATTGATCGCGGTGATTGCCTGGTCCCACTTAGCTCATCCTGCTGACGATCGCCCTCCCACCATTGTCTCTCAAGACTCAAATCAACCATCCTCTAAAGTACCCTCTGTACAACAACCCTCCGAACCCGACACAATACAGACACTAGAATCAGAGCAACCAGAGCCAGGACAACTGGAAACTCAAGCTGAGAAGGAAGCGCAACAATGGCGCGATCGCCTGCTTGAATCGGGAATTAGCCAGCGGTTTTTCCAGAATTTGTTAAGCGATCAGGATGCGATCGCCAGCCTGTCTGCATCAGCAGCGAATTCTTCCCAATCCCCCTATGCCCAAGCCCTACACGACAGGCTAGAGCAACTTGCCCCGGAAACCCGCTCCAGGTTGGGCACCTACACCAGACAGGACTATGACCAGTGGTTACGAGAACTGGAAGTGCAGGGGCGTTTTAGTCCCGTTTCTAGAGACTACGATACTTTGACGGATGAGCGGTTCTTCCAGCTTTTTCCTGAACTGAGGGGCAGAAAGCTCAATCCTCAAACATTTGGGCAAATTTGGTTTGCGATCGCGGAAGAACAACTGCCGATTGCCAGAGCACAACAACCCTATACCCGTCCTAATTACCCTAATTATGAGAAACCCTTCCATCGGCAAGCGCCCTATCGTCCTGGAAGAAAGATACCCATGTCATCCCTCCTGGTTCATTCCGATCAGGCAACCCCAACCGCCTCAGCTAGGTAGTTACACCGGATAACACAATCAGCCATTTGTGTGAAGGTAAGACTCAGGTAGGGAAAAAACCACTGCGAATGGGTGAATACCGAATCTGAGCGATCGCACAAGATTCTTTACAATCTCAATAGAAAGAAGCGCTTAATGTTCGGTTTTTTGGTTGTTAGTTGTTGGTTGTTAGCAATAGAGCCAATCCCTCTAGCACCTCACACCTTACACCTAACCGCTAATGCCTTAAGTAAAGGAGCTATCGGCATGCCCGTCAAAACCAATGGAGGACCTTCCCTGAAAACGCCAAGACCGCGGCAGTTTGGGGGTGGTTTGTTAGTTCTAATCACGTTGCTCCTGCTTTTGAACTTCGTGGTTCCCAGTTTTGGTTCACGTCCTCCCCAGATTGCTTACAGTGACTTTATTGCCCAGGTGCAGGCGGGCAAAGTCGATCAAGCATTGGTGGCAGATAATCGGATTGAGTTCACCTTGAAACCAGATGCCGATGCTCCTGCGGCAGAGGCTCAGCGCCAGGTGTTTACAACCACCCCTGTGACCATTGACCTCGATTTACCCAAGATTCTGCGGGAAAATAATGTCGAGTTTGGTGCTCCGCCCCCGAATAACAATGCCTGGATTGGTACCCTTTTGAGTTGGGTCGCGCCACCGCTGATCTTTTTTGGCATCTGGGGTTGGTTGTTGAACCGCCAGGGGGGTGGTCCAGCGGCATTGACCGTTGGTAAGAGCAAAGCCCGCATCTATTCAGAAGGCAGTACAGGGGTTAAGTTTACCGATGTGGCTGGCGTGGATGAGGCAAAGGTTGAGCTACAGGAGATTGTGGACTTCCTTAAGAATGCGGATAAGTACACTCGTCTGGGTGCCAAGATTCCCAAGGGGGTACTGCTGGTGGGTCCTCCGGGGACAGGTAAAACCCTGCTGGCAAAGGCGATCGCCGGAGAAGCAGGAGTCCCTTTTTTCAGCATTTCTGGTTCAGAGTTCATTGAGCTATTTGTTGGAGTGGGGGCTTCCCGTGTCCGTGACCTGTTTGAACAGGCAAAACAACAGGCTCCCTGTATTGTCTTTATTGACGAACTGGATGCGCTCGGTAAATCCCGTGCTGGCAACAATGTGATGGGTGGTAACGATGAGCGGGAACAAACCCTCAACCAGTTGCTAACTGAGATGGATGGATTTGATGCTAATACTGGCGTGATTATCATCGCGGCAACCAACCGTCCTGAAGTGCTCGATCCTGCTCTGCGCCGTCCCGGTCGGTTTGACCGCCAGGTGTTGGTCGATCGCCCGGATAAAATTGGGCGAGAGGCAATTCTTAAGGTTCATGCCCGCACTGTGAAACTGGCAGAGGATGTAGATCTGGCTACGATCGCCATTCGGACTCCCGGTTTTGCCGGTGCTGACCTGGCAAACCTGGTCAACGAAGCGGCTCTTTTAGCGGCTCGTTATAATCGGCAGGCGGTGATGATGGCAGACTTTAATGAAGCGATCGAGCGAGTGATCGCCGGTCTGGAGAAGAAGTCACGGGTGCTCAACGAACAGGAGAAGAAACGGGTGGCTTACCATGAGGTCGGTCATGCCATTGTGGGAGCGCTGATGCCCGGTGCTGGCAAAGTTGAAAAAATTTCGATTGTGCCGCGTGGGGTCGGTGCCCTGGGTTATACGCTGCAACTCCCCGAAGAAGACCGCTTTCTGATGTCAGAAGACGAAATTCGGGGTCGAATTTCAACCCTCCTGGGTGGGCGATCGGCGGAAGAACTGATCTTCAACAACATTGTTTCTACCGGAGCCAGCGACGATATCCAGAAGGCGACGGATCTGGCAGAGCGGATGATTACCCTCTATGGCATGAGTGACTACCTTGGTCCGGTGGCATTTGAGAAACCCCAGGGACAATTCCTGGAAGGCTACGGCTCTCCTCGGCGGGCAGTTAGCCCCAAGGTAACGGAGGAAATTGACTATGAGGTGAAGGAAACCGTGGAACGGGCACATCACATTGCCCTCGCCATCCTGGATAAGAATCGAGATCTGCTGGAAGACATTGCCCAGGAGTTGCTGAACAAAGAAGTTTTGGAAGGAAACTCCCTGCGCGATCGCCTGAGCCAAGCCGTAGCTCCTAGCGATGTCAACACCTGGCTTTTGACTGGCAATCTGCCAGCAGATACCGCCCTGATGCAATCTACGCTGGTTTAGATTTGCGTTGCTGAATACAAGAATGGTGACTTTGTCGGGGTAGTGCCGGGGTGCCTACCCCGTTTGCTATGGCTGCAATGGAGCAACGTTATAGTCAGAATATCTTCTTTGCTAAATGCTGAAATTTACTATGACAACCAATCAAGAGCGCGTGATTAAACTTTCAGATCTAACGGACGATGCTTTGCTAGAAATCTGTAAAGCGGCGGAAGTCATTGCCTGCGAGTGCCCTGGCTATCTGGCTCGCATTTTGCGCCAGGTCAGAACCTTCCGACAATACACCCTCGGTTGTATTGATCAGTTTCCCCAAGATGCAGAAACCCATCTGTGGTTGGCAGAGCGGGCAGAACAGCTTGAGAAAATTCTTTGGGAAACGACGGTTGAATTGATGTATAAAGAGCAACTAATTGACGATTCTCAACACGTGCTGTTGGATAAGCTCTCTGAAAGAGCACGGGAAACTGCCCTAAAGCAGCTTGGGCAAGTTTAGGTAAGGTGTCTCAGGTGTTAGGTGTTAGAAAAATTTCTTGAGCCTTTAGCCTTCAACCTTTAGCCTTCAACCTCCGGTTTTTAGCCATTCCTCAAAGCGGTTGTTTTTTGCCTTTAAGCACGGCGATCGTCTTTTATGCTGGAGGGGTTAATCGAAGACTTTGGGCATGACTGAGCGGCTACAGGATATTTCCAAAAAAAATACGAACGACATCGTGACTTCTACCAATCGGGTGTCTAAGGCACCATTTCCCCGTTCACGGGTAATAAAAATTGCGGTTGTGGGGGATGTCCACAATCAGTGGGATGCCAATGATGAAATTTCTCTGAGCCATCTGGGCGTGGATCTTGTGCTGTTGGTAGGAGACTTTGGTAATGAGTCGATTGAGATTGTGAAACAAATCGCTGCCCTTTCCCTGCCAAAAGCGGTTGTGCTGGGAAATCATGATGCCTGGTATACGGCAACTCCCTGGGGGATAAAGCATTGCCCCTACGATCGCCGCCAGGAAGACCGGGTACAACAACAACTGGATCTACTGGGGGATGCCCATGTCGGTTATGGCAAGCGAGAATTTCCGGAATTGGGATTGACGGTAGTGGGGGGGCGACCCTTTAGCTGGGGTGGTTCTGATTGGAAAAATCCGGAGTTTTACCAGTCGCGGTTTGGGGTTGGCAGCTTTGCTGAGTCTGCCGCCCGAATTGCTGAAACCGCCAGTCAGGGTGCATCTGACACTATCCTTTTCTTGGGGCACTGTGGTCCTTTAGGTTTGGGCGATCGCCCGGAAGACCCCTGTGGACGAGATTGGCAACCCCTGGGTGGCGACCACGGCGACCCCGACCTGGCAGCGGCGATCGCCCAGACCCGCACCACTGGTAAACAGGTGCCTCTGGTTGCCTTTGGGCACATGCATCACCAGCTTCGCCATACCAAACAGTGCCTGCGTACACCCATCGTTGCCAGCCCAGAGGGTACGGTTTACGTTAATGCTGCCAGTGTGCCCCGGATTGTGCATCAGGGGAATGTCTGCCTGCGTAACTTTACCCTGGTCACGCTCCAGAATAGCCTGGTGTCCCAGGTTTCTCTGGTTTGGACGGATCAGGATTTCAATCTCCATTCAGAGGACGTGTGGTATCGCCCTTCGGAGCAGCCTTTCAGCCGGGGTAGCCTTAAGCAGCCCTTGTCGAAATAGCCTGCGAAGGAGCCAACCTTTGAACGGTTGAACCAGCCGCCTCCAACGTTCTGAGCAGACTGCCTGCTGACCATGCCAACAAGGTGCTGACAGAGGGTTCATTTACTCCGCTGATGGGTCTAAAGCAGATTTGTGAACGGGTAGCAGCACATTGAAGGTCGATCCTTCGCCCAGTTTGCTGCGGACAGAAATAGAACCACCACAGTGGATCAGGAGTTGCTGCACAATGGTTAATCCCAGCCCTGCGCCACTGGCAGATTCTTCTGAAGCCTGCCGGATCCGGTAAAACCGCTCAAAGATTTTAGGCACTTCGCTGGCCGTAATTCCAATCCCGGTGTCCCGAAATTCTAGCTGGACGTAGTCTCCCTGACGCTTGGCACGAACCCAAACCTGCCCTCCCGTCGGTGTGTACTTGATGCCATTGTTGAGGAGATTGATCACAATTTGCTTCAGCCAATTGTTCATACAGGAAATGGGGGGCAGATCTTCCGGTACGGTGTATGCCAGCCTCACCCCTTTTTCCTCTGCCACTGGTTGATAGGTGCTGACGACTCCGGGCACCACCTCAGCAAGGCGAATGGCTTGCAGAGAGGACTGATCCACCACCTGTTCCAACTGCACCAGATCTAGCAGGCTGGTAATCAGGGAACTCTGGCGATCGCATTCCTTGGCAATCAAATCCATGTACCGCTGACGCTGGGGCGGCTTAAGATTAGGCGAATTGAGCAGGGTGAGTGCCGTTTTAATCGTTGTTAGAGGGGTGCGTAGTTCCTGTCCCACATTATTGAGAAAGTCGTCTTTGAGGCGGATGGCGTTGCTCAGTTCAACATTTTGAATCTGCAACACTTCTGCTATTTCTGCCTGTTTGCGGTAAGTCGCGCTGCGTTGCCAGAATTCTTCCTGTTGTTGCAGTTGTCGGGTCAGCAGTTGCCCTAACAGGCGAGGATTGGCTCCTACGACAGGCATCGTTGCCTTTAACGCTTGCCAGTGGCGGATGAAATCATGGGAGCCAGCAGGCTGAGTGGTTCCAGTTTCAGTCGTCAGTCTTGCCTGACTGAAGGCAGTGGCAGATTCAAGTCCTGTCAAAATGCGAGAAATCAGCTCAGGATCAAAGGAAAAGATTGCCAGCAGGTTTTGCCGTTTTTCCTGCCCGTCTTCAGCCCGTGGTTCGGCTCCAGGTCGAGCCGCAGTGGAGTCTGGAATGCCTGAAGCTGTCTTCGAGACCTGAGCAGAGCGGGGGCGATGGGCAAGCAGCATCCCCTGAAACTCTGTAGACCAGACCACTAAACAGTATTCCCGGCGCAGATGACTATCCGGTGCCAGGGAAATGGAGGCGATCGCTCCCTGGTTACTTCCGATTTCTGGGGCTGCGTTATCTGAAGGGGCTGGCAGATCGCTGGAGCCAGAACTGGTGGGTGAAATTGCTATACTCACCATCCCGGCATCATCCCCACTCTCATCCCGGTAATTTTTGAACTGATAGATCGCCCTGGCAACTCCAGGCAACTCGTGATAACGCTCCAATTCATCCTGCCAGATATCGCCCCGTGGTAGCTTTGCCCAGATGATTGCTGGGATTTTTTGCTCCACTAGCAAATCGATAAACGAGCCAACCACCGATTTAAGGGTGGCTGGGCTGATTTGCAGAACAAGCGAGGGCTGGTCAGAACTGAGCGCTATTTCATACAAAGAAGCATCTGAAGCCGGAGTTGAATTCATGGATAAATAGGGAGAAAAGAGACTACTTCTTAAACTTGAAATTGAAACTCGAAATTGATCAGGCAAGGATTGTGAATCTAATCACATCCAACTTTAATCTGCTGGGGCAGGTTTCAAAAGAGACAAACTAACGGAAACCACCCCAGAGAGTAAGGCTTGTTAAAAAATAATCTCATGGTGATGCCTTACTACAGCTCAACCAAACCGTGAATTTGTTTCTTCACAGACCTGTAAGTCAATTTTTACGCTAATGGCAGTGAAAATCGAAACGTGCTGCCTTTTTCAAGTTTACTTTCAACTTGAATGGTGCCGCCCTGAAGCTCGACTAGTCGCCGCGAGATTGCCAGCCCAATCCCAGTGCCACCCGACAGGCGATCGCGCGATCGATCCGCCCGCCAGAACCGCTCAAACACATGGGGCAAATCCTTCGCCGCAATGCCCTGACCAGTATCTTTGACTGCGATCCATAATTTACCCGGTTCATTCCAGGCGCGAACCGTGATAGAGCCTGCATCGGTATAGCGCAGGGCATTCCCCAACAGATTGACCATCACCTGCTCCACTCGCTCCGGATCTGCCAGGGCAGGCGACAGGTCAGTGGGGCACTCCAGGCTCAGAGTTGGTCCTTCCTCCAACAACTGGTCAGAAAACCGCTCGACCAGGGATTTCAGGAGCGGACGCACATCAAATTTTTGAGGGCGAACGGGCAGGTAACCTGCCTCTGCCTGGGAAAGTTCCTGTAAATCATTCACCAAGCGGCGTAACCGGGTTGTTTCCCGCGCCAGCCGTTGATAAATGTCTACGGAAGGGGCGATCGTGCCATCTGCCAATCCCTCCAGGTAACCTTCCACCACCGTCAGCGGTGTTCTTAGCTCATGGGTTAGATCACTAATTAGCTCCCGACGGCGCTGCTCCACCCCTTCCAGATTCGCCGCCATGTGGTTAAAACTCAACGCCAACCGGTTCAGCTCTGGAATTTCACTACTCGGCAAACGTTCTTCTAACCGTCCTGCTGCCACCTTCTGAATCACGTCCTCGATTTGAATCAGGGGCTTCATAATCCGCTTTGCCACCAGATAACTCAGCCCACCGGCTGCGGTTCCTCCCACTACCACTGACCAAAATGCGCCCCGGCTCCAGGTAAACTCAAACACTTCTACCAACCGTTGACGCACCCGAAACAGTCTAAATTCGCTCCCTTCCAACCGTTCTAATTGCAGGACAAACAAGCGCGGCGAAAACAGCTTGTTGACCAGTAGTAAAGTACTCAGCCCCACAATCATGACAGCCAGATGGGAGAGGAAAAGGCGGTATCGGAGTCCGAGTTTTGCCATTAATTACGCTACCGAATCTTCAAATTTGTAGCCCACTCCAATTACGGTTTTAACAAACGTGGGATTGGCAGGGTCTGGTTCAATTTTTTTGCGCAGGCGGGCAACGTGAGTGTCAACCACCCGCTCATCCCCAAAAAAGTTACTGCCCCAGAGTTTATCGATCAGTTGCGCCCGATTCCAGACACGTCCAGGGTAACTCATGAAGGTTGCCAGCAGGTCAAACTCCAAAGTCGTTAGATCCATCGGTTCCATCTCGCCAGAACCAAGATTGCGCTGGGCAAGCCGCTGATCAATATCGATAAAAAAGTGTTGAGTCCGATAGGTCTGACTTTGTCCTCCCTGGCGTAGGGTGCGTCGCAAAAGGGCGCGTACTCGTGCGACCAGTTCCTTCGGGCTGAAAGGCTTGACCATATAATCATCTGCCCCGGTTGACAACCCAATGATGCGATCGATTTCTTCTCCTTTTGCCGTCAGCATCAAGATATAGGGATCTTTAGTCCCCGATTTCTGCCGAATTCGGGCGCACACTTCCAGCCCATCTAACCCTGGAATCATCAGATCCAGAATGATCAGATCGGGCTTCTGTTCCTGGAACATTTGCAAGGCATTGATGCCGTCTCGACAGACATGGCAAGAGAACCCTTCCTTCTCCAGATAAAGCTGAATGAGTTGGGCAATTTCAGCTTCATCTTCAACAATTAGGATTTCCATGATGGTGGAAGATATCAGGGAGTGAGGTGCTAGGTGTTGAAAGTTAGGGGTTGAGAGGTGAAAGTTTTGGGTTCTGATACCAGTTCAATATGAGTTCAGACTCAACAGGGGGCTTAAGCCTCTTGTCTGCCAGACTTCATTGTGTCGAAGTGCTGGCTGAACCCGCCCCCTACCTTGCCCCTTTATTTATCTATGCTCCTTAAAACTCTCAACTCTCAACTCTCAATTCTCAACTCTTAACCCCCTATACCCTACACTACATCTCAAGAAATCTTTGCTTCCAGGGACTTGAGGTACTCAGTGTTCACACCCGACTCGCGCATGAGGGCAATCTTGCCTGTGCGGGCGATTTCACGAATGCCGAATTTATTTAGTACTTGAACGATCGCCACCATTTTGCCAGGATCTCCTACCACTTCCAGCGTCAGGGAGTCTTCGGCTACGTCCACGACTCGCGCCCGGAAGATATTCGCCAATTCCACAATTTCAGAACGATTGGTGCTACCGGCATTCACCTTCAACAACATCAATTCCCGTTCAACACAGGGGACTTCAGTAATGTCCTGCACCTTGAGGACATTGATCAGCTTGTAAAGCTGTTTAGTCAACTGCTCAATACTGCGATCATCACCGGGAACTACCATCGTAATCCGGGAAATGCCCATCTGCTCGGCGGGTCCAACTGCTAGACTTTCAATGTTGAACCCACGACGGGCAAACAAACCAGCAATCCGGGTCAAAACTCCGGCTTCGTCTTCAACCAGAACAGATAGGGTGTGCTTCATGGCAGGGAGTAATCGCAGATGAACAGTAGCAGATGAAATCGGAAAAACTTGCTTGGGCGGAAACTCTTGCCCACGTGAAGTCTAGTTCCCTATCTTATCGCGAGGACGGAAGGGGTGTGAATCCAATTTAGAGGATGCTTTAAAAGCCTATTCCCCCTGTCGCCTTAGCAACTATTCGCA
The DNA here is from genome assembly GCF_056784235.1 of Kovacikia sp. CALU 1929. NCBI lineage: Bacteria > Bacillati > Cyanobacteriota > Cyanophyceae > Leptolyngbyales > Leptolyngbyaceae > Kovacikia > Kovacikia sp. CALU 1929. The sequence continues at coordinate 55,889 of NZ_JBXBCF010000073.1, read as the reverse complement.
AAGCGTTCTCGCAGGCTAAGCGTTCTCAACTTAAAACTCTCAACTCAAAACTCTGAACTTTCAACTTTCAACTCCCCACACCCCTTACTCCCTCCCCTCCCCCTAACCATGTCATCCTCAAAATCAAACTCTTCCAGCGGAAAAGACCGGGCTGTTTACTCAGAATTTGGCAATCATGACAACCCGGAAGCCTTCAAACGGGCGGTTCCAGATTTGCCACCCAATCAGCAAAATTTGCGTGTAGAAGCGACCCGTAGCGGACGCAAAGGGAAAACGGTAACGATTATTCGTGGGTTTCAGGCAAAGCCAGAGACGCTGACCGACCTACTCAAGAAACTGAAGACCCAGTGCGGGGCAGGGGGCACGGTCAAAGAAAACGAAATTGAAATTCAGGGGGATCACAAGCAAAAGATTGTCCAGTTTCTGGTGCAGTTGGGCTATAAGGCAAAAGCCAGTGGCGGTTGAGAATTTCTTGATGAAATTAGACAGGTTAATGCGTAAATGGAGAGCGTTCGCCTGATCCGCTGCACTCTATGCAAGATTCTCGCCCATACCAGCGATCGCTCCGCCTTTCTCTGCCTAAATTCACTGTCCTGGTAATTTTCCTGGTCGGTTTTCTCCTGGTTCTAATTTCAGGCATCTCTGGATTAGAAAGTCATCCGCTGCCAGGGGTGCCGAGCCAGCGTAGCGAGATCCGGGGGGTGTGGATGACCAATGTGGATAGTGATGTGCTGTATAGCCGCGATCGCCTCAGCCATGCCATCCAAGATCTGGCAAAAATCCACATCAACACGCTCTACCCGGTGGTCTGGAACTGGGGTTATACCTCCTATCCCAGCCCCACCGCCCAGGCAATGATTGGAACTGCCGTTGATCCGCGTCCATTTGGGCTACAAGGGCGCGACGTACTGGCAGAACTGGTGCAGCAGGGACACCAGCAGAGAATGGCAGTGATTCCCTGGTTTGAGTTTGGCTTCATGGCACCGGAAGACTCCGCCCTGGCAATTCGCCACCCCGATTGGCTAACTCAGCGTCAAGACGGAACCATTACCTGGCAAGAGGGCATCTATCCCCGCGTCTGGCTGAATCCCTTCAAACCCGAAGTTCAGAAATTCATTCTGGATCTCATCCTCGAAATCGTTACCCAGTACCCGGTTGATGGCATCCAGTTTGATGATCATTTTGGCTTGCCCCACGAATTTGGCTACGATCCCTTTACCGTTCAGCTTTATCGCCAGGAACATCGGGGTAAGGCACCCCCCTCAAATCCTAAAGACCCTGAATGGACCCGCTGGCGGGCAACCAAAATCACTGATTTTCAAGAACGACTGTTTCGCCAAATCAAAACTCACAGACCGAACGTACTGGTCAGCCTTGCCCCCAACAATTACGAGTTTGCCTATCACCATTCCCTCCAGGACTGGCACACCTGGCAACAGCGAGGTTTGATCGAAGAATTGGTATTGCAAGTGTACCGGGACAACCTGAATTCCTTCATGGCGGAACTGAACGCCCCAGAAGTTCAAGAAGCTCGTCGCCGCATTCCCACGGCGATCGGTATTTTGGCTGGCTTAAAAAGACGCACCGTACCCATACAGCAGATTCAGGAACAGGTTCAAACCGTTCGTCAACAAAAATTTGCGGGCGTTTCCTTCTTTTTCTATGAAACGATGTGGAACCTGGTCGCTGAACCAGCCAACGAACCACCACAGGAACGAAAACGGCAGCGTCAAGCAGGTTTTAGAGCCTTGTTCCCTGCACCGGCAATTAGAGTTGAGTGAGGGATGAGGAGTGAAGGGGTGAAGGGGTGAAGGGGTGAGGAGTTGAAAGTTTTACTAAATCATTAATTACTAGTTGATATTGACTAACACCTAACACCTAACACCTCCCACCTCCTCTCCCAATTTCCCTTCCTCTGCCTCATTTTCTCTCGGCTGGTCTAGAATCATCCTGCACTGCTTATGCTTTTACTATGACCGCAGCCACACCCTCTGTCCGCACCTATGATGTGATCGCTTTTGGGGATGAAGTTCCCGGCATTATGGCACTGGTTGCTGCATCCAGAGAGTTCAACCGGCGCACAGGTAGAAAAATGCGTGGGTTGTTGATGTTTAAGGGCTACTCGCCGGATGGAGTAGGGGGGCATTTGGTGCGGGGTGGGCTTGCCTACCTGGATCGGAGTAATGTACCACTGGAAGTGCGGCGATCGCTCAATCTCCCTACGTTTGGTGATCCCTCTTCCCTATATAAAGAGTTCTTGCAGCGATCGGGGGTTTCCCAGATTGCCCTTGATCGGATTAAAGCCGATGCCGCTCTGCGCAAAATGCTGAGTGAAGCGGGTGTGGATATTCTGAGCCGGATCGAGATTGAGGCGGTCTTTAAGGAAGGGGCAAACCTAACTGGCATCCTTACCTCAAGGGGAGAGACTTACCTTGCCAGACAGTTTATCGATGCTACTGTGAATGCGGAACTGGCACAAACAGCGGGAATTGACAAACTCCAGGGGTTTGGCACCTTTGGTCTGCCGGATTCAGAATTGCCAGTCACGCTTGTTTTTGAGTCAGAAGGACTCAGTGTTCAGCGGTTGAAAGAACTGGAACTCGCTTACCTGCGCCGGTTAACGAACCCCAATGACTCCGAAGCACAACGCTATATCAACATCGCGGCTGGCTCTAATCCAGAGCTGGCCCAATTCTTTAGAAAAGACCTGGTGGATGCCCAGGGCAACTTAAAAACGATGTACGTGGGGCAGGACCACATCGATATCCGCTGTCGGGCACTCTCGATTGTTTACCATGCCTTTCGTGGCAAACGGCTGGTACTCGCAGACAGCGGTGCCATTCTAGACCAGGCAAACATTGCCTATTTCCCAGGCAACCGACTTTCCTGGAATGCTCTCCTCTGCTATACCACAGGTGCCCAGGCAGAAGCGCTGGCACGCAACTCTGCCAAACCCACGGCTGCCATGTTGGAAGAAGTGATGTTTATTGAACGATGGCTCAAAAGTTGTGGCGCGATCAGAGTCAGACCTATGTTGGAACTCTACATTCGCCATGCGGGCAATGTGACGGAAGCAGTGGAACCATTAAGCGGTGCCCGCATGATGGAGGGTGGTGTGGCTGCCAGTGAAGCATTGGGTACCTTTGGCTACCATCTGGATGTACGCGGCGGTATCACGGGCTTGGGAACCAAAGCCTCCGCGCAAGGAATAAATAGTATTACGTTTCATACTCCCCCTTTGTTTAACATCGGCATCCGCCATGCTCTGATGCGGAGTGTCCCCAATCTAGCAGTGGTCAGTCCAGGTTCCGGGTTTGATGGCTATGCCTGCTCCGCTGGCAGAATTGTCGAGTTCAATGTCGCTGTCGGGCAGGGGGTAGGCATTGCTGCCGCGATCGCCCTTAACAGCAACCGCAACCTGGCAGATATCCTCAACCGCGAGGTCCGGCAGGTGTTAGTCCAAACTGGACAACTCCCCAAAATTTATGGCAGAAGCAATGTTCTGGAAGCCTCCCGGCTTCAGGCATTTGAGAATATGATGATTGCGTGAGCAGGGAGCGATGGAAGTTAAGAATTGAAAGTTAGGAATTGAAAGTTAAACGCTTTCCCGACTGCTGATACCGGGCACCCAAAATTCCTGAAACGCCCTATTTATAGGGGTTGCTTATGGCTTTACAACTTTAAAATCAGGAAAAAAGTCCCAAAAGCTATATATCTTAAAGGTTTCACCGATCCAGATTGAAATAGACCTTCTAGAATAGGACATTGGAAGAACCTGTCTGAGGGAGTTTCAGCCATTTCATCAAAATCACCTCAGATAATTGCACCAAAATCTCAGTTAGAGAGCAAAATGTACGGTGTTTTTTGTCCCATAGCAACAAGGAGACCCTATGAATAAAGGCGAATTAGTTGATGCAGTGGCTGATAAAGCCAGCGTTACCAAGAAGCAGGCAGATGCGGTGTTGACGGCTGCTCTTGAAGCGATTGTTGAGGCGGTCAGTGGGGGCGATAAAGTGACTCTGGTTGGGTTTGGTTCTTTTGAATCCCGAGAACGGAAGGCACGGGAGGGACGTAACCCCAAAACTGGCGCTAAGATGAACATTCCAGCAACGAAGGTGCCTGCATTTTCGGCTGGGAAATTGTTTAGGGAAAAGGTTGCTCCGGTGGCTAGCAGCAGTAAGAAAAAGTAACCATCGCTCTGTGAATCGACTGATTGATCGTCTTGATCGTCCTATGCATGGGGGGAATTTAGTTTGGGCAGCATCGCTGGCAAACTGTTCCCCCTCTGCTATTTTGGATTTTTCTGCCAGTATCAATCCGCTGGGACCTCCGCCATCGGCGATCGCCGCGATCCAGGAGCATTTGCAAGACCTGAGCGCTTACCCCGATCCTCAATACCACCGGCTCCGTTCTGCCCTTGGTGCATTTCACCAGATTTCCCCAGACTGGATTTTGCCCGGTAATGGAGCCGCCGAGTTGCTGACCTGGGCAGGACGGGATTTGTCAACACTCACCTGCACCTACCTCCTGACCCCTGCCTTCAGTGATTACCTGAGAGCGTTAAAGGCTTTTGGGGCAAAGGTCGTAAATTGTCCTCTGGCAGATTTGCGATCGCCCAATCTTGATCAACCCCTCAGAATTGACCTCGCCGATCTGCAACTCAAAAAAGACAGCGGTTTGCTCCTCAACAATCCCCATAACCCGACTGGGATCCTGTTCCCCAGGGAAGCTATCCTGCCCTATCTGGAACAGTTTGCTCTGGTGGTGGTGGATGAAGCCTTTATGGACTTTCTGCCCCCCGATCAGCAGCAGAGTGTTGTAGAGGTGGTGCAGGACTATCCCAACCTGGTGGTGCTGCGATCGCTGACCAAGTTTTATAGCCTGCCGGGGCTACGGTTGGGCTATGCGATCGCCCATCCCGACTGCCTGCAACGCTGGCAAGCGTGGCGCGATCCGTGGTCTGTCAATGGGCTGGCAGCAGCCGTGGGCGAGGTGCTGGTTCAGGACACTCAGTTTCAGCAACAAACCTGGGACTGGCTGGCAACCGCGAGAACCCAAATGTATCAAGGGGTAGCCCAACTTGCCGGATTGAAACCTCACCCCAGTTCGGCTAACTTTTTGCTGGTAGAGTCCGAGCGTTCTGTGATCGAGCTTCAAACAGAACTCTTAAAGCAGCATCGAATTTTGATTCGTGACTGCCTCAGTTTTCCCGAACTAGGCGATCGCTATTTCCGCGTAGCTGTTCGTTCAGAGTCCGAAAATCAAAGGCTTCTGGCGGGATTAGATCTGAGCTAATCAGATATAGCGTTTTTGAATCCAGTGAGGTACATGGATAGCCGTAGAATCCTTGAGTCAAACAGATGAGATGTACCTCACCCAGAAAGGAAACGCTATACGCAATCGTCGAAGCATTTAGCTTTGAGTTGAGTTTTCGGTAAGCTAAGAATAGACAGGATTACCCATCCTGTGGGATTAGGATGACAATGGTTCCTCAACGGTGTTGCCATCCAGAACGGGTATGGGTTACAAATTTGGTGAAATAGAATGGTAACTAAAACTGAGAAAAAAAATAAACAGAAATCGACTATTAGTAACCGTCAATCCTTGACATTGGGTGATTTTGCCTATGACACCATCGAGGAACAATATCAGTCATTCACTAAGTTAGAAAAGAAAGTTCTGGCAGATAAAGACCCTGAGCATCTCCACCACATGCGCGTAGGTACTCGCAGGTTGCGCACGGCTTTACAGGTGTTTAGTGGAGTCGTGGAACTACCGAAAGCGGCTCAGGCAAAGCGGATTGGCGCGTTAGCAAGAATACTGGGCGATCTGCGTGATTTGGATGTCCAAATTGCTGATTTACAAGAAGTTTACCGCCCTCGCTTAAGTAAAACTGAACAAGCACTGCTGGATGATGCGATCGCTTCCCTGCACCGCGATCGCCGTCGTGCCTTTGCCGCGGTTGAAGATACCCTGACGCGATCGCGCTATCAAGCACTGAAAACTGCCTATGATGTCTGGCTCAGCGACCCTCGATACACCATCCTGGCACAACTGCCCCTCCAATCATTGCTGCCAGATCTGCTCAGTCCATTGCTTTCAACCCTATTGCTGCATCCCGGTTGGCTAATCCCAGCAACCGATATTTCCGATGAGGCGGACGAAACCCTCCACGACCTGCGCAAAGCTTGTAAACATGCTCGCTACCAGGCAGAGTTTTTCCTACCTTTTTACGGCAAGTCTTTTAAGGAATGGATTGGAGACGTAAAAGCAATTCAAGATTCCCTGGGCAAAGTCCATGACGGTCAGGTTTTGCTTGAACTCCTGGCACATCATCTCCCAAACCGGGCAAAACTAGCCAAACTGGAAGAGTCGATCCGCAAGACCCAGGCGGAAGTCATGGAGAACTGGGAAACAATCCGGCAGAAGTATCTCGACTCCACATTTCGCTGGCACCTCCACAAGATGCTGTTAGAACCATCTCAGATGAATGAGCCATCTGACGAATCAATAGCACTGAAATAAACGGAAACATTACGAGTACCTGCCCATACCCATCATCCCTCTCCCTCGTTCCCAGGCTTTGTCTGGGAATGGCAAACCTGGAGGCTCTGCCTCTATCAACACTAGAGGCAGAGCCTCTGAATCAGTGTTCCCAGGCTGAGTCTGGAGAACAAGGTAAACCAGGGCTTTCAGTCTCAAGCTAATGCCATTGATCTGACGAGTGAGTCATCTAGAGAATCAAACCCCTAAGTTTATCCAACCTTTATCAGGGCTTAACCCACAGCCCAGTTGAAGTTGTTTAGATTGGGCATGAAAACTCTCAGGGACGATCGCGAACCATCTCCATGCTTGGGTTGCATTTGCTGAATGCGATCGCTGCATTCAGCGAAACCAGTCTCTATCTCCCGGTATAAGTGTGCAACCAGGAAATACTTCAGAGTTTGAATTGTGAATAAATAGGGATTGTCATGAAAACGAAGATGGAAAACGCTCACACACCAGCCAATCAATCAACTGCCAGTGACGGGACAGAATTTAACTTTGAACTATGGGCAAAACAGGTTAGACCCTTACTGCTGGCATCACTGAACAAACGTGGCAATCAGCGCTATTGACCCTTTAATTGACTCTGACCAACCGAATTTCAGTGCGTTGATTGCGGGGGTTGGTTGGCGAAATCCCAGAAATTGGCTCATTAAATCCTTTGCCCTCAGCCGTAATATTATGCTGGATTCCTTTTCCACGCAGATAGTTCACCACCACCTGTGCCCGTTGCTGGCTGAGTGTCTGATTAATGCTGGCGGTCCCCGTGCGCGAGGTGTGCCCAATTACACGGACGGCAACCGTCTGGGTATTGAATTCATTAATTTCCTGCACCAGTTGATTGAGTGTTTTTTCACCCGCAGGCGTTAAGTCGGCTGAACCAACCCCAAAGCTGACCTCCCCCCGCACTTGTAAATTACCAATGGCAGGCGCTGCTTTGACCTGGCTGACACTCAATTTTTGAATCGGAGCGATCGCCCTCCCCTTCCCAGAAAGCCGGTCTGCCAGGGTGGGGTTGTCTGCCCGCACCAGATCAATCAGTGTTTTGGTGTTGTTGGCGGCTTTAGTAATGAACTGGTTAGTAAATAAGGCGTCTGGTTTCTGAGGCACCTGGTTCAAGCGCCCGGTTAAGGCTAACACAGCAGCGGTTGAGTTAATCCGTCGGGTCAACGTGCCGCTGGTCATCCATGCCTGTGCCTCAGCCGCCGTAAAAAAGTCAATTCCCTGCAAGATGGCGGCGGCATCACCGGAAGATAATTTACCATCCTCAGCAATTTGGGTCTGGAGTTGGGAGCCATCCCGGACATTGCTATCGATGCGGCGGTAGTAGGCTTCCAGAAATTCAGAAATCACCTGGGGCTGGGATTGCAGCAGGCGATCGGACGCAATCACCACATCCACGATCGCCTCCGGTGCATCCTTACTCGACAACACCACCGTATATCCCTTTTGGCGTGCTTGGGTCACAAACGGTTCCCAGATCACCGCAATTGCGACATTTTGGTTGGAGTCTTGTAGTTGCTTCCAGGCTGCCGACGCTTCTTCCACTTTGTTGACCTGAAAATCTTGCAGATTAAATGCCTCAAACTTGGTATCCAATACCAGTGCCAGATATTCACTGGGGGTATCTCCGGCAAAGGTCATGCTCAGCGATTGTCCTTTTGCCCGTGACTGATTGACCAACTGGTTCAGATCCAGCAAAGACTTGAGGGTGGGGTATTTCCGTGTATTCAACACGACCGCATCGGCTCCCACTGTGCGATCAATCAGCCCAACAATCTTGCCCGCAGGTTTCTGCTTCAGGAACTGATCGAGGGTTGTTACCAGCAGGTCTGCCTGCCCCTGGTTGAGCCGCTCGACCCGCTTTTTCTGGTCAAACTCATCCTCGTAGCGGAGGCTGATTCCAGATTCTTTCAATGCATCTTGAAAGGCGGCATTGCGAAAGGTGCTATAGCCACTAAACGTATCCCCCAAAATCGTGAGTTGGACTTTTTGCTGGGAGTTGGTTGAGTTGCCGTCTGTTTGAGACGCTGTGGGGCTGGACAAACCGGGAATCAACCCAGGCGACACCTTGTTCAGTAGCCAGAGACCGCCAACACTCAAACTGGCGGTAATCACAAATGCCAGAATTAGGGCTGGCTCGGTACGCTTACTCATTAAAAACTCGGTGATTTGTGTAGAGATTTATAGGGCACAGTTAGGATAGAGCGCATTCAAATCATGCCCTTTTCTGCTTTCAAAATTGACTACAATTCTGGCTTAAATAATTCCATGGGTTCAGAAGGCTTTTAGCCACAATTTTTGGTGTGGCTGAAGTAGGTATGAATGTAACAGACGGTATCCAGCAAATATTGAACGATGGAAAAAGATAGGATAATTTTGCAGATTACTGGAAAGCATTTGGAAAAATCTGATGAGTCATCCAACTCGGACAGTTGGGGTTGCGATCGCTGTCTTGCTTTCATTGGGAGGTTCCCAGGGAATTGCGCAACAATCTCTCCAGGTGAGGGTTGAGCGCTGGTTAGGCATCCAACGAATTGCAGGCAGCGTCAACCGTTATCAAAGGGGCAATTCCCAACCTGCCCGGGTGGGCGATCGGCTACAAGTGCCAGGAGATGGTCTTGCAACTGGCAAAAACTCAGCCGCAACCCTGGTTGTAGATACGGGCATTGGAACGATCAGCCTGTCTGAAAATACGCGCCTGCGAATTCAGGAGATGTCATTTGCCCCCGATAATGGTCGCATCACCCGCTTAGAGGTGATGAATGGGCAGGCGCGGTTGCAGGTGCGCCGGTTTAGCCATCGCGGTTCTAAGCTTGAGATTCGGACACCGTCTGGTCTAAGTGGGGTGCGCGGCACAGATTTTGGGGTCAACATTCAGCCCAGTGGCAAAACTGGACTGGCAGTCCCGGAAGGAGAAGTCGTCAGTTTTGCTCAAGGGAAAGCAGTCTCAGTACCCCAGGGGTTCCAAAATTTCACGATTCCGGGAGAACCACCCTCGACACCAACCCCGATCAAAGAAGATACTGGTATTCAGTATTACTTCCGAGAAGTCATTGAAGGTAGGGTGCGCAAGATTCGGCTGGTTGGTAAGGTTGATCCGGTGAACAGCATTGTTGTGGAAGGTAACCCACAAGATACAGACCGTGAAGGGCAGTTCACCACGGATTTGAGGCTGCTACCCAATGCTTTCAAAATTCAGGTTGAAGTGATTACGCCATTAGGAAAAAGAGAGGTTCATGTTCTGGCGTATCGGTGAGTTGGGCTGGCGGCTGCTTCCAGGTGGTTTGGTAAGTCTAGCGTTTGCCATTCTGCTCAACGTGGGTGTTTTACAACCGCTAGAACAGATTGCTTATACGGCTCTTTTTCGAGTGCGGGGTGAGCGTTCCTGGGACAGCCGCCTGGTTGTGGTTGCCATTGATGATAAGAGCATTAAACGGTTAGGACGATTTCCCTGGACGCGCCAGCGATACGTGCAGTTGCTGGATGTATTGACAGAGGCAAACCCCAGTGTGATTGCGTTTAATCTGATCTGGTCAGAACCTAGCCCGGATGACTCAGCATTGGCAGAAGCCATGATTCGGAGTGGTCGGGTTGTCCTGGCGCAGGGGGTAGATAATACCGGGTTGCCTCTGTTGCCTGTTCCCAATCTTGAGGCTGAAGCGATCGCCGCTGGGCACATTTTGAAGCAACAGGACACCGATGGTTTAACCCGAAAAATTGAGTTGTATGCCCAGGGCGAACCCTCCCTGGGTTTTTCTGTTATCAGAGCCTACGCTCTGGTACAGGCATCCGTGCCGTTGCCTAAACTCAATCAACCCCTATGGCTGAACTGGGTGGGGCGAAGCCAAAATCTGCCTCGCTATTCCTTTGTTGATGTGATTGAAGGAAAGGTCCCCTCCCAAGCGCTAGAGAACAAAATTGTTTTAGTGGGTGTGACCGCCGCAGGCATTGACCCGCTATCCACTCCCTTCGATCGCAATCCCCCTGCCAGTGGAATCTATCTTCAGGCAACCGTGATTCATAACCTGTTGCAGCAAAATGCGTTGCATCCGCTGACACTGGTTGGGTATTTGCTCATCCTGTTAGTCGCAGGTCCAGGGTTAAGCCTGCTACTCAGCTATCAGCGTGAAGAGAGTCAAGTTGTCATTTGGATTTCCCTTTGTGTGGGGTGGTGTATCCTGGTTGCCAGTCTATTTCAGGCAAGTTACTGGCTACCAATTGCTTTTCCGCTGTGCCTGATGACGACTACAGCGGGAGCCACTTTTGTCAGTGCGCGGCTGAGAATGAGCACCCTCTTACGGCAGCAAGTGCAACAACTCTGGCAACTGTACCGCCAAGATCTGGTGGTTCACCAGCCCGATCCGGAGTTAAGTGCCCATAAACTGCAACAGCCGACCAGTTCAGTTCAAAGTGCGACGCAACTGGCGGCATTGGCGGAGCAGTTGGGGCGATCGCAGGCAACCCAGGCAGCGATCGCCCGCAGTCTCTCCATTGGGCTGGTGGCTGCCGATTGGGATGGCATGGTCTGGTTCTGTAACCCGGTTGCTTCTGATTGGTTGCCCATTCAGGTGGGGGAAGACCTGATGCCCCGCTTGGTGCCCCTATGGCTGACCGAAGAGGAGTGGCAGACTGACATCCAAACCCTTAGATGGCAGGGCTCGGTCCCGCCCCATGAGTTACAGCGAGGCGATCGCTGGTACGCCCTCAAGCTAGAACCCTTAACCTATTATCCCCATCAAGCCTCAGCAGATACGAATGATGCGCCTCTGGATGGGTTACTCATCGTGCTGGAGGACATCACCACTCAGAAACAAGCAGAGGCGGCGCTTGAAAGGCAGGTCGAAGAACTTCAACGGGTTGCCCAACTCAAGGATGACTTTCTGAGTACTGTGTCCCATGAGTTGCGATCGCCCATGGCAAACATGAAAATGGCGATCGAGCTTTTGAAAATAGCGAAAACTACCGAGACAACCAAACGCTACCTCGCCATTTTGCAAAACGAATGCGCCCGTGAGATTGAATTGATTGATGACCTGCTTGATCTGCAACGGCTAGAAGTGGGTGCCCAGGGGTATAACCTATCCGAAATTGAACTACCAACCTGGCTGCCTCCCATTCTTGCTCCCTTCTATGAAAGGGCTGAAAAACAGCAACAAATCCTAGAGGTTCATCTTTCCCCCCCGCTACCCCTATTGGTGTCAGATCAGGCAAGCCTGGAACGGGTGGTCGTTGAACTACTCAACAATGCCTGTAAATACACTCCACCTGGAGAGCGCATTCAGCTTGTTGTCAAAGCCCTGACCACCCCCGCAGAAATGGGGCAGGCAACAGATGCACACGCCCTGCCATTGCTTCAGTTCAGCATTACCAACACCGGTACAGACATCCCAGCAGAGGAACTGCCCCGAATTTTTGAAAAGTTTTATCGAGTGCCTAAAGCAGATCCGTGGAAACGAGGGGGGACTGGTTTGGGACTGGCACTGGTCAAAAAACTGGTTGAATCCCTGGGAGGTACCATCCAGGTGAGCAGTAGCTCAGGGCAAACCTGTTTTACTGTCCAGTTGCCCCTGAGAAATAGTTGAGAGTTGAGAGTTGAGAGCTTTGGATGAGTAAACCCCAACTTGGGGTGGATGGATGGGTGGATGGGTGTGCCTGTGGCGTATATAAGGGAAACGGCAGCAAGTCGAGATCATCCAGGGAAGGAGGAAGGCTGAAGGTTCCTGACACCACTCCAACTTTATTAGCAAGCATTAGAAATTAGAAATAGGTCAGCAGGCAACGTGATAGTAGATCCAACATTGGCATCGGCTACTCATCGGTCACTGTGATAATTGCTGCACAAAAGCTGCCTGCTTTGGTGCAGCCAGTCCTTGCTGTAACACGGTCAAGACTTGCGCCATATTCCCTGCTAACAACTCTTCCACCGCTAACCATAAGCCCGGAAAGACTCGACTCCGAATTACGCCATCCTCATCAACTGGCAGCGGCACATACTCCCCTTCTTGCAAATAAAACCAGTCCAGCTTTTGTTCAAACACTTGCCAGACTATGTACTCTTGAATGCCATTGCGACGATAAACACGTTTCTTGTCCCCCAAGTCGATCGCCGCACTACTCGCCGCAATCTCCGCCACTAATTCCGGTGCCCCTTCGACATAATCATCCTCACTCAGTCGTGCCTGCCCACCACACTGCTCCTGAATCAGCAGTATGGCATCAGGCTGAGGTTCATTGTCCAGGTCTAGCCGAACCGTCGGTTCGACCCCTAACTCCACACCCAATGTGGAACTTTCGTAAACGCCTAGCCAGGTGATTAAACGTCCGTGGGGCTGCCCATGACTTCTAAAACGTAGGGCAGCCGCCATATACACTACTCCTTCAATCAGTTCAGCTTTTCTCAAATGAGGCATGGCAGTAAAACGCCGCTCAAATTCATACCGGTTCAGGCGGTCTCCACTTTCCAACTGAGGAATTGGTAACGGCTTCTGTTCAGAAGGTGTTTTGCTCATTCGTTGCACCATGAATTTGGGTTTCAAGTGGGCATTCTCTAATTTTACCGTTGCTGAGTTTGAAGCCTATTCACCAAGTCATTTAAGGCGAAGGATTATGGATTTACTAACCTCAAAAACTGTACAGGCGAGTTTAGCAGCCGAATCATCAACTGGGTGACGCTATCGGTAAACTTGCCCTTTGTATTTGACAAACTACTTGACAAACCTGCCAAATTCCTAATCCGTTAAATTCCTAACTTGTCAAAATCGCTTGATATGCAGCCCCTTTCCCTTTCTATAGCAATCCCAGGAGCAACCGTAGGGGCAAAATCATCAAATCAATACAGGCGAACTGTTTTCGATAAACAAACCCTGACTTTTGAACATTTTGCAATTCTTATCAAAGTGCCCGGTTTTCCCCACAGTTTCCACACTGTTTCCACAGCATTGTGGAATCTTCTCCACACTTTCTCCACAGGTTTTCCACAGTTCGGCATCACTTTTCCACAGGCAGAACGAAGCAATCGGGCTTTGACGCTTTCCCTTTAAACCTTGCTTCAGTGACAGAACGACCTCATCCAAAAATGGTTTTCGTAAAGAAATGTAACAAAAAATGGCGTGAAATGCCCATTCTCTCGTAGACGTTTTGCGGGATTCAAAATGTCTGTAACATTTCTCAGCATTGACAATCACCCTTAGGCGGCTGCACAATGATGCGACCAACCTAAAGAGCGCACTGACCCCGCCTGGTTCAAATCTGCACCCCAACCATGTTTTGGCAGCAGAGATAGCAAAGGCAGGTCTGGTTTGCGCTAATTTTGGCTGCGTTAGAGCGATCGCCATAGCACCCGCTTGCCGCTTAGGAACCCTTAGCATCGCGCTAAAGCTCATCCATCGACTCCATTCACCAGTATGAGATTTGAGGCTTCTATGAACAGTACGGTTAGTCTCCTTGTTGAAGTTCCTGAAGTTTTACACGAATCCCTCAGAGCCTATTTGGAAATGCGTCCTGATTGGGACCAGGACCGGGTGTTTACGGCTGCATTGTCTCTGTTTTTGTTGCAAAACCGGGGGACAGATTCTGCTCCAGAACCCCTATATCAACGTCAGGCATCCCGTATTTACCTGGACACCATGTTTAAACGCCCGGTAGGACAGAACAACTAAAAGTGGAGCAGAAGGATGAAGTTAAGAGTTGAAAAAACAGTGACCACTGACCAATGACCAGTGACCAATCACTGCTTCCCTCCCACCCCTTACCCCATCACCTCCCCTAACCCAGCGGGTTCCGGACATTGCAATTTATTCAAGCAGTATGGCTTACCAGATCTCAGCAACCAAACTTCAGGCATATAACCGCTGCCCCTATGCCTACTATCTGCGGTACGAGCGGAGGCTAACTACAAATGAGTTTTTTGGCTCAGCATCTCTGGGGATTTCTCTCCATCAGGCGCTGGCTCAATGCCATCGGGATTGGCACTACCGCGAACCCCTACCCGATCTGCGCTGGGTGCATCACTGCTGGCAACAGCATTCCACCGGGTTGACCTCTAGCCAGGTTTCAGAAGGGTTAGAAATTCTGGAGAATTACTACCATAACTTCATTGCTAACGAAGTCGCTCTGACTCCACCCCTGGCAGTGGAAGGTCGGATTCAGGGCTACTTACAGGTCGAAAATCTGGAGTTTTTGATTGGAGGACGCTATGACCGACTCGATTTTCTGCCCGATGGACTGGAACTGATCGATTACAAGTCTGGTCGGGAAGCAAAACTGCCTGATGACTCCGAAATGGACATCCAGATTGGACTTTATTACCTGGCACTGGAGCAAACCTACCATCAGAGTTTGAAATACTTGAGTCTATTGTTTCTTCGCACAGGAGAAAAGATCCGCTTTGAGGCAACGGAACAGCACAAGGAACGAGTGCAGAAGATGATTGGCAATCTGGCAGTGCGGTTACGCTATGACCGGGGGTGGGAACCTGCGCCGGGGGCACAGTGCGATCGCTGCACTTTTTCACGCTATTGTTCGGCGGTCACTGCCAGCCCCGTTCCTCTACCAGAAACCCATGCTAAATCTCAGCTTCAGCTCGTTCTGAACCTTTAGAAGGAGTTGTGAGTTCTAAGTTTTGAGGTATGAGTTAAAGGACTCTTCACTCATTACTTCTTCAAGGATGCAGGTATGGAAACACGAGAACTCGGTCAATCAGGCATCCGCATCACTCCTATCATCACGGGCACGTGGCAGGCGGGCAAAGCCATGTGGGTAGGGGTTGAGGATGCAGAGACAATTAAGGCAATTCGATCAGCCTTTGATGCCGGAATTACAACCGTCGATACGGCTGAGGTCTATGGGCAGGGACACTCCGAGGAAGTGGTGGCAGAAGCATTGTCTGATGTCCGGGATCAGGTGGTTTATGCCACCAAAGTCTTTTCCAACCATCTCAAGTATCCACAGGTGATCGATGCCTGTGAAAACTCCCTTAAACGATTGAAGACCGACTACATTGACCTCTACCAGATTCACTGGCCTTCGGGGTCTAACGGTAGCGAGGTCGTGCCGATAGAGGAGACCATGCGCGCGCTAAATGACCTGAAACAGCAGGGCAAAATTCGGGCGGTCGGGGTCTCCAACTTTTCTCGCGCTCAAGTAGAGGAAGCGGCTCAATACGGGCGTGTCGATAGTTTGCAACCCCCTTACTCCCTGTTTTGGCGATATGTTGAAAAAGAAATTGTCCCCTACTGTGTTGAAAACCAAATCTCCATCCTTGCCTATTCACCAATGGCACAGGGACTACTCACAGGTAAATTTGGTCCCAATCACCAGTTTGACGAGGGGGATCACCGGGCGAAAAACAAACTCTTTCAGGGTGAAAACTATGTCCGTGCCCAGCAAGCGCTGGAAAAGCTGCGTCCAATTGCAAATTGCTACGAGACTAGCCTGGGTAACCTGGCACTGGCATGGTTAGTCGCCCAACCTCAGACGAGTGCGATCGCCGGGGTGCGGAATGCTGAGCAGGCAGTTCAAAACGCCAGAGCAGCGGCAATTCACCTTTCCGAGGCAGATCTGGCAGAAATCGACAAAATTGGGCGCATCGTTACCGATCACCTGGATGAGAACCCGGTCATGTGGAACTGGTAAATTGTTTTCCAGGCATTCACCGTGCCCCTGCCAATTTCCATATCCCTGGTTCTGCCATCGCTCCAAACCACCCGGATGGGCATATTTCCCGCAGGGGCACTCGCTAAAGCGGCTGCCAGTTCAGGCGACACTGCCCCTCCCTCATAGGTAAAAACCTGTCCAGCGATCGCAAACTGAAGGGAACTTGGAATGCTGTTAATTGAGTAGCGGCGATAAATTGGCTCCTGGTCTGCATACCGGCTGTATCGCTTTCTGCCGCGCTTGTCGTGGTAGGTGCTGGTGCGCCAGATGGTTCGATAACCAACAAATTCTGAGCGATATTCGGTGTAAGTCGCCCGAATGCCACTCTGGGACCAACTGGTGACAAACGCGAAGTCGTTGGTAAAGTGCTTGTCGTAAACGATTTTGCCGTCAAATGGATTTTCGACCACCCTGGACCATTCAACATTGGCATTTGCGCCAACGGGAGCTGGTTGAACCGCAAAGACAGCAGGGATGGGGCTAAAAAAGACTCCCAGACTAATCCCTAAACTGAGTAGTTTTTGTTTCACTTGGGCACCTCCGAACCGGGAGATCCTTCTACTGTGGAATCTATTCTGGAATCTAAAGACGAATGCACTAAATTAAGCAACGAACCCTGATCAGAATCTCCAAAAGCTCAAGGATTTCGGAGGTCTAAACTCGTTCGGTCAGGGCTATTCATCTCAAAACCATTCATTAACCTGATCTTCAGAGCAGAACTCGGATATTTCGCAAAGTTATCCTGGATTGCCTTGCGATTCCGATCGCCTGATGGCATTACTGATCCCAGCAATAGATTTAATGATGATACAAACTCACTATAGCTATCCTACCTGGTAGTCTGCCAAGCAAATTTTGAAGGGTTGCAAACTCTTCAAAACCCCGTAAATTGGTTTTTCTGGGTTTAGCTTACCAGGCAAAATTCCTTTGGCGAATACTGGATTGTGAGAAAGGATACAGACTATGCAAATTCGGATTGCCACCTTTACGGTGCATAAACGGTTTGCCCTCACGATTAGTCGGGGTACGACCGCTCAGACAACCAATGTGTGGGTTGAGGTTGAGGATGAAGGCATTCGGGGCTGGGGGGAAGCCTCCCCCTTTTCCGTTGGGGAACAGCCCCAGACCACCGAAGCGATCGCCCGCTCTCTGCAAAAAATTGTCCCGTTACTGAAAGCACTCAGTCCCCTGGAGCGCCAGCGCGTCGAGCAACTGACCCTGGATGCTCGCCTCCCGTCAGCAGCCCGCGCCGCCCTGGATCTTGCCTTACACGATTGGGCAGGCAAACGAGCAAATCTTCCCCTATGGCAAATGTGGGGGTTGGATCGCGATCGCATCGTCCCCACCTCAATCACGATTGGTATCAGTTCCCCAGAGATTGCCCAACAGCGTGTGCTGGCATGGCTGGGGAAAGGCACCATTACCATGCCGCGGCAAGGGATTCAGGCATTAAAGCTGAAACTGGGTAGCTCAGGGGGCGTAGATGCCGATAAAGCCATGGTGCTGGCAGTCAAAGAAGTTGCCCAGGGAATCTCTAAAATCAGCGTTGATGCCAATGGCGGTTGGAACCTGACGACGGCTTTAATGATGGGCGACTGGTTAGCAGAGCAGGGGGTTACCTACATTGAACAACCCTTAGCAAAAGGGCAGGAAGGCGATTTACCAGAACTCTATCAGCGATCGCCCCTGCCAATTTTTGTCGATGAAAGCTGTTTCACCAGCTACGATATCCTGCCCCTGGCAGACCGGGTACATGGCATCAACATCAAGCTGATGAAGTGTGGTGGCTTAACCGAAGCCATCCGCATGATCCAGACAGCTAAAGCCTGCGGTCTCAAAATCATGTTTGGCTGCTACTCCGACAGTGCCTTACTCAACACTGCCCTTGCACACCTTTCCCCCCTGGCAGACCATCTCGACCTCGACAGCCATCTAAACTTGCTAGACGATCCCTTTACCGGCGCAGTTTTTCAGAGTGGACGAGTGTTGCCAACGGAACTACCGGGGTTGGGGGTAGGGAAGAGGGAACGGGTGAAGGAAGGGTGAAGGATGAAGGCAGAGGAGCAGCTAACCACTGACTAATGACCACTGACTGACCACCTACTTCTCCCCCGGTCCCAGCACCATTTGCAGCACAAACGGATCACCCCCTGATTTGTGATACTTGTCTGCCCAGGCGCGGATGACTTCGTCGAGTTCTTCCATTGCCTGATCCAGGCGATCGCGGGGAATGTCTAGCTCTTCTAAGATGCGCATCACTTTGGAAAGCCGTGATGCCCAGGCGTTCATCAAGCGAAAGTAACGGGCAGTATCCTCCACCATGATGTAAGTTCGTTCTTCCTCATCGGCGGGCGAGTAGGAAGCGCGGGTGAGGGCATAGAAAGGCATCCCCCAGGGAGAATCTATTCGGGTGACGGTGCCAGAGTAGATTAAACGCCGCTTGATGTGTTCTGCCAGAGCTTCGCTGAGCGGCATCTGGCGGTCTTCTGGCAGATCTTCCTGGGAACGGGTATGGAGAAACTCAATCAGGTCGAGGAACTGGAAGGAGTTGACTAACTGAGCATCGGGCAAACCTATCTGAGGTAGCTTTGCCTCAATTTGTCGTTTTTCTTCAGTGGTGAGGCTGGTACCGGGAACCCGCGATCGCCCCGGTTGCCAGGGATATTGTTCTAACCACACATAGGGAAGCTGGATCAGATAGCGTGGTTCCTGAGAACCCAGCATTTTCAGCAATTTGCCCTCGGTTAGTGCCTGCCGGACCTCCTCAACAATTGCTTTCACCCGCTTCGGCTCAATGTGGTGCAGGTGCCCCGTCATCCGGAGGTTTTGATCCTGCTCCAGATAGGTCATATAGATGGCGCACTTAGCCGCAGTGGCAGCCGCATCCAAAAAAGCTCCGTGGCGATGCCCACTCGTCCGCATCGCGCTAAACGCTAGATAAAGCATGATCTGATCCATTGCACTGGGGCTAAGACGTTTGATCAGATCGAGGTCATTGGTCATGTCAGACAAACAGAAAGTTAGAAAAAACGCTCAGAAAGAAAACTTAAAGTCAGTGATTTCTACTAGAAATAAGTGCCTTCTCAGCTCAATTACTATACCGCTGGAGCGGAAAGATTGAACTATTTCTGGTACCGAGATCACTAAAACTTGATTCTCAAACCCTACCTACTTATTTAGCCTAATAATTCCCCGATTTGCAAAGATTTGGGCATGTTGCCACAAATTTCTATTCAAACTTGAGCCAATGAGCTTAAAAACTGAGTGATCGATCACACCATCGCAAAGGAACCGACTGCTTCTGGAAATGATAGGGGTAATTAGGCAACGATGGAGTACCGGTTTTCGCGTTGTTCAAGCCGACCACTGCCTCGGTGAAACAGGCGATCGCGGCTGATAGAATCTTTAGGAGTAGAGGACATGGGGGACTGTTTGCTTCTCTGGACGGTCTCATAAGAGGTTTCAGAAATTAGCCCGACCAGTAGAGCGCACAACAAGAAATGAAGCCACATAAAAAAAGCCATCCGTCTCAAGGGTTTCTATTCCCTGATTACGGAGCTTTTATGGGCAGATCAGGATAAAACTGAAAAGTTCAGATGGAGGAGCGTGGGTCAAGTCCATCCCGCAAGCCGTCCCCTAAAAGGTTGAACGCCAGAACCATCAGGGTAATCAATAGCCCAGGAAATAGCGTTGTCCAGGGCGAAGTTAGAGAATATCCTCCTTTGAAAGCATCCGATAGCATGGTGCCAAGTTCAGGGGTTGGGGGTTGGGCACCTAAGCCCAAAAATCCCAATCCTGCTGCCTCTAGTGTGGCAGTCCCCACAGATAGACTTGCCTGCACAATCACTGGCGGCAAACAGGCAGGCAGAATGTGGCGCAATAGCAATCGCACGGGTGCTGCTCCCAGTGCCCGAACTGCCTGCACAAATTCCTGTTCTCTCAGAGAAAGTACCATAGCGCGAGTCAGGCGGGTGAAGATAGGAACCTGTACTACTCCCACCGCAACCATTACGCTGGGTAGACTGGGAGCCGTGACTGTAACGATCGCGATCGCTAGTAGAATCGACGGAAACGCCAGCAGAATATCTGTCACCCAGCCAATCACCGTTTCCAACCGTCCTCGAAAATACCCGGCAATCAGCCCTAGGGTCATCCCTATCGCTAACCCTAACGCGACGGAAACGACGCTCACCAACAGCGATGTGCGAATACCATACCATACCAGAGTCAACACATCCCGCCCCAGAGCATCGGTGCCAAACCAGTGAACTGTACTGGGAGGAGATAATCGCGCCAGGTAATCCCGGTCTGTTGCCGGGTCATAGGGGCGCAGCATGGGAGCAATCAGCGCCAGAAAAAATAGGGCGATCGTCAGTACCAGCCCAATCTTTCCAGAGGGAGACTGCCAGAAGCGGCGAACAGCACGTTGGGTGAGAGACATTTACTTATATTGAATTCTTGGATCAAAAAAAGCATAGGAAATATCGACTAGCAAATTGATTAGGACAAAGGCGATCGCGACAAATATGACACCACCCTGCACTACGGGATAGTCGCGATCGAGGATGCCGCCATAGATCCAGGAGCCGATGCCGGGCCACGAGAAAATGGTTTCAGTCAAAATGGCTCCCCCAAGCAGGGTGCCAAATTGAAGCCCGACAATGGTGCTGATAGGCAGGAAGGCATTTTTCAAGGCATGGCGCAGGATGACCCCACGCTCTGGTAGTCCCTTTGCTCTGGCGGTGCGAATGTAATCCTGGGATAGTGATTCCAGCATGGCGCTGCGGGTAATACGAGCCAAAATTGCCAGGGGAATTGTGCCTAGTGCGAGAGCAGGCAATACCAGGTGAGCCAGCAGGTCTTTTAATGCTGCCCAGTCGAGCCGGAGCAAAGCATCTAATAAATAAATGCCTGTTAGTGGCTGGAAGTTAAACCCAACCTCGACACTAATCCGTCCGCTTGGAGGTAGCCATTGCAGATTGACTGAAAACAGATAAATTAGCAAAAGCCCCAACCAGTAAACCGGCAAAGAAACTCCCAGCAATGAACCACTCATTAGCAGGTTATCCAGCCAGCTATTTTTGCGCATGGCTGCTAGAATACCCGCTGGAATGCCTGCTACCAGGGCAACCAGCATTGCTGCCAGGGATAATTCTAATGTGGCAGGAAACCGGCTTCTCAATTCATCCGCAATCGGAATGCCACTGATAATGCTGTTACCCAGGTCAAACCGAAGGAAATTACCTAAAAAAATAAGGTACTGAACGGGAAGGGGTTGGTTCAGCCCTAACTGTTCTCTGAGCGCAGCAATTTGTTCCGGGGTTGCCCGCTCTCCCAATAGCACGACAGCGGGATCGCCAGGAATGAGATGGAGAAAGCAGAAGACCAGAAGGGTAATTCCCAACAGAACAGGTAGTAAACTCAACAGACGTTTAAGGATGTAGAGCCACACAGAGAAATATTGGTTGAATAGTAGACGATCCACCTAAGCATGACCAAATGGCTAAAATCAAGCACTGCTTCACCCACTCACCCATCATCCATCTATCCACGGCGTTGCTGAATCAAGATATGAACCGAAAAATTTGCCTTCATCCCCACCCTTCTCCTTTGGGCTATCCTGTGGTGGTTAATCGAGCGATTTCATTTCACCCTCAAAAGTGGCTGTCGGATTGAAGCCTTGCAATTGGAAACGGCAGGACGTTTGCTCAATGCCCTTGGCACCTACTCCATTGTGGTTTGGCGGTTGATATGGCTCACCTATACGGCAAGGCTCTCGCCCGATGAATCGTGTGTCACCGTCTTACACCCGGCTGAATGGAAATTACTGCGACGCAAGTTTGAACCGAAAAACCGCTCTCAAAAGCCACCCACCATTCGTCAAGCGGTGCGATGGATTGCCCAACTGGGAGGTTTTTTTAGCGCGTGCAGGTGATGGAGAACCAGGATTGAAAACCCTGTGGCGAGGGCTTGGAGTGCTACATCATTGACTCGAAGGGGCGCAACGAGCTGCCAAAACCTAAGCCCTGTCACGGCTCGCTGACTTCTGCGTAATGGATAGCCCCAAGGAGAAGAGCTTTCAGAGACTTCCTGTTCCCTCTTCCGAAGGGTGAGGGCACTAAATGATGGGACGAGTGCGATCGCTTTGAAGATTCTCAATCATTACAGGTTCTATCTCATCTGCGATCGCAAACCCAAACACCTTGGAGTAAAAGTAAAATTCCCCATCGATTGTGCGTTGAATATTTTCAGCTTTGCGGAAGCCGTGTTGTTCGCCTTCGTAAAGCACGTAAGCGACGGGTAACCCTTTATCTCGTAAAGCATTGACCATCATTTCTGTCTGTCCGGGGGGCACAATTTTATCTTCGTCGCCCTGGAAGAAGATAACGGGACAGTTGAGGCGATGGGTGAAATGGATGGGCGATCGCTCCACATACAAATCCTTTTGTTCCGGGTAAGGACCAATTAGACTATCCAGATAGCGTGACTCAAACTTATGGGTGTCGGTTGCCAGCGCTTCCAGATCGCTGACTCCGTAAAAACTGGCACCCGCCTTAAAGATGTCGCGGTAGGTGAGTGCCGCCAAGGTGGTATAGCCGCCTGCACTGCCACCATCAATGACCAGACGGTTGCCGTCTACCTCACCCTTGTCTGCCAGGTAACGGGCACCGTTGGCACAGTCATCCACATCCACAACACCCCAGTTGCCCTTCAACCGTTCGCGGTATGCCCGCCCATAGCCAGTACTGCCCCCATAGTTGACATCCAGTACGGCGATGCCTCGGCTCGTCCAGTACTGAATCCGCAGATTAAAGGCAGTCGAGGTAGCAGCCGTCGGTCCACCATGAATTTTCACCAGTAGAGGTGGACGTTCTTTTTCAGGAGCAGTGTAATCCTTGTTCCGAGGCGGATAGAAAATGCCATAAGCCGTTAATCCATGTTCGGTTGGAAAGGCGATCGCCCTCGGTTCCGACAAATAGCCCGGATCAATTTTTAAATCGCTGGAGCGGCGCAGCACTTCTATTTGCTGACTAGCCAGGTCCAGTTTCAGGATTGCTGCCGGTTCTGTAGCCGAGCCTGCACTAAGCACCACCTTACCCGGTACAACATGAATTCCACCCAGATTGGTATAAGGCGTTTCAATGGGTTCTAGCTGTTTGGTTTCGGTGTTGAGCATTGCCAGGTAAGAAATCCCTTCCTGGCTGTAGGTGCAGATGAGCCGTTCTGCCGATTCAAAGGCATAGTTGGACATACCAAAAATCCAGTGGGGAAACCCAAATTCGGCTTCCATCGGGCACAGCGGCTCAATTTCTCCGCCCTCTGGGCTTCCCTGCCAGCGGTACAGATTCCACCAGTTGGTGCGCTCACCAATAAAATACAGCACCCCATCAGGGGACCATTCTGGTTGCACAACGGACTCTTCTACCCCCCCCGCAATCTTCCAATTTTTTCCAATCGAACCATCAGCCGTAATCTCACCGACCCACAGTTCTGTGCCATCCCAGGGCATATTGGGATGGTTCCAGCACAGCCATGCCAGAAGCGAACCATCCGGGCTAAGTCGGGGTGAGGAGTAGAAGTCACTCCCCGCAACTAGAACTGCCTGCTCCGGGTCACTACCATCCAGACGCAAACTGGCGATCGTGTTCACGGCTTCCCCAGAGCCAGTATGATCTTCCCGAACACAAATCATTCGTTGCCGCCTCGCATCAATCACCCCATCGGCATAACGCCAATCCTTTTCGGGCGTAATGGGCACGGGTTCTTCGCCCAACTGCTGACGGTACAACCGTTGGTCTGCAAAGTTAGAGAAATAAACCGTTCCCTGATAAACCGTATAGGAACCCCCTCCATACTCATGCACACGAGTTCTAACATTGAAAGGAGGTGGTGTCACATCGGTCATCTGCCCATCTGGAGTGAGCCGCAGTATCACATTGCGTCCTGCTTCTTGAGGGCGCTGTTCATTCCAGTACACATCGTCCCCATCCAACCGCACCTGCCCCAATCCAATGCTCCCGGCAACAATCAACTCCGATGTAATCGGAGACTTCCAGGATCCGTAGGGGGATACTTTGGGTTCAGCCATCACCTTTCTCCAACCGCTAATATGAGGGATGAGCGATTACACTCAAACACGTCTCATCATTCATACCTCATAACCATTCCTCATTACTCTTACCTTAGTTGCAATGAGAGCCAGAATCGACGACCAGATTGTTTTCATTCACCATGAAGATGTGCCGGAGTACAAAAAAGGTGGCTCTATAGTACGGAACAACTACTTTTGGGCACTCCGGTCGATCGCCGCTCAAGCTTATCGGCAACGCGATTGGGAATATGAAGCAGAAGTCTGGCTGGCACTCCAGCGAATGCTGCTCTCCTTTAGCGAGTCTGGTTATCTGGGATTGAGTGAAACCCTGCTGGAGTTTTCACCTGATCAGGCTGAAATTCCGATTGTGCTGAAGCCCGTTGCTACCTGGCTATAGCTATGGCTGAGACGCTCGCTGCAACTACACACCAACTATCGTTGTTTGACCCAGTACCACAAACGCTGGCGATTCCAGGACTGCGGTACATGCCGGACTACATTACGGTGGCAGAAGAAGCCATGCTGGTGGCAGAGATTGAACAAGCCGGATGGCATCAGGTGGGAATGCAGCGATTGGTGCGCCAGTTTGGAGTTCCGTATTCCTTTTCACGCCGTACCGTAGTGTCTGGAGAAGTGAAGGAACCTTTACCAGCATTGGCTCAGGCGATCGCCCTGCGGCTTTACCACGAAAAGCTCTTGCCCGGTATTCCGGTTCAGGTGTTGGCAAACCGCTACCTGCCGGGAGAAGGCATCAGTTTTCATGTGGATGCGCCGGAATTTGCCGAGATTGCCGATCTTAGTTTGCTCTCTGCCTGTGTCATGGAGTTCCGTCATCTCAAAACCGGAGAAAAGCAAAAACTCTGGCTCGATCCACGCAGTCTGCTGATTCTCACAGGCGAAGCTCGATGGGACTGGTCCCACAGTATTCCCTACCGCAAACGCGATCGCCATGCAGACAGAACACAAGTCCGAGAACGGCGAATTTCCCTAACCTTTCGACCACTGATTGCCTCGAACAACGAATAATGCCTTACCCCTCACTTCCCGATGCAAAACTCCTACTCTCTTAGCGCGATCGTCTTAGCTGGAGGACAAAGCGCTCGTATGGGACGGGACAAAGCCCTGATTCCAATTGCGGGCGTTCCCTTACTACAGAACGTATGCGAAGCAGCGTTGCAATGTACAACCGAGGTCTATGTGGTTACACCCTGGGCTGAGCGTTACCAGGACATCATTCCATCAGGCTGTCGGTTTATTCAGGAGCAACCTTTACCCGATGAACCCAAACCTCATGGTCCCCTGGTTGGCTTTGCTCAGGCGCTTGCCCATGTAAAAACAGAATGGGTTCTATTGCTTGCCTGTGATTTGCCTTGCTTAGAAGGTGAAATTTTACAAAAGTGGTGTAGCGAACTGGAGCACAGTGGAGCAGCGATCGCGCTCCTGCCACTTAGTGAAAAAGGCTGGGAACCCCTCTGTGGTTTCTACCGAACAAACTGTTTGCCAGGTTTGAACGCTGCTATTGATCGGGGTGAGCGTTCCTTCCAGCGCTGGTTAGCTCAGGAGGTCGTTAAAGCGATTTCAGTGAACGACTCAACCCTCCTATTAAACTGCAATACCCCAGAAGACCTGGCATTTTTGAAGGGAAAGGTTTCACCGCCACCGTCCAGTGGTTAGGCATAGGGAACATAGGTCTGGGAGGAAAGCATCCCGGAAAAATTAAGCAACTTAACATCCTGGATACGCTGGGTTTGGTCACCTCAAACCACTCTACCAATCCTGGATGTAGTTTAATTTCGATTCTTAGTAATAATCCAACTCTGACTCTGGCTTTTGGAAGTTAGAGGGGTCATACAAATATTTAGTGATTTCTTCCTCTAAACGATGAACCAGGTAAGGCTCAAGACTATTAGTTTGTTTAAGAGCGGCGATGTAGCCATCCACGTACAGGCGCAATTCGTCGAAGCGGTAACCCCGATTCCAAAGGTCTCCCAAAGCATCGGATAGCTTCTGGTAGTAGCGGATGGTGAGAGTATCCTGCAACATGGTTAGTATGAAATGATGGAAACAAAGACAGCAACGGATAAAACAAGTCAGACAAGAGAACGAGATTTATACAGGTTCTCGTGAGTTAACTTCAAATGAGGAGTCTGTGATTCCAGACTGCCATCCTATCAAAATTAGAGCTGTATAACTTAATTTTAACTTTATTGAATTCACTTATCTCTCTATCTCAAGGTTGTTATGAAACAATGGCAACCATTCCCCTGTAGCAGAATCGATTGATTCACTGACATTTGAGTACGGGAAACTACCAGCGGAAATAAAGTCATTGCATTTCTTCATCTCGTTTAAACCTCCCCAACTTAGAAACCTGTAGTTTTTCCTGGGAAAGATCTCCAGTTCTCAAGTTGGATGAGGTTTATCAATGATTCAATGCCAGGATGAAGAGAGGCAAATAGCTGTCAGCTTTTCTCTGTTTGTATAATTCCCATAGTCCCCTCCTTTGCTAACTGCCAGCGCAAGAATGGTTTCCAAATTAATCCAGTTCGATGGGAATACTGGGGCGATTGGAGTAACAGTGATTACAAACCCTAATAAAAGCCTCTGCTAGGTTTAAACTCACAAACTTAAAGGAATGCATGTCTCCGTGGGAGCTTTTTGTATCCAAATCGTTGAGAGCAACCCCCATTTGCGATCGCTTCTAGGTTGGCACCTCCAGCAAGCGGGGCATTGGGTTCATCAATCGGCAGACATCCACCAGGCTCGAGAAGTCTTTCTACATCGCCAGCCAACCCTGGTTATCCTGGATTCTGAATTGCCCGATGGAGATGCGCTGGAGTTTTGCCGCTGGCTGCAACAACAACAACAGGCGATGATCTTAATGCTATCTGCTCGCAGTTCAGAAGCCGACATTGTGGAAGGGTTGAGATCGGGAGCAGACGACTACCTGACCAAACCATTTGGGATGCAAGAGTTTCTTGCCCGGGTTGAAGCACTCACTCGGCGTAGTAAGTCTACCGCCCCTCCTGCCTCTCTAGATTACGGCGACCTCAAAATTGACCTGGTTCATCGCCGGGTTCGGTTTAAGGGAGATTTGGTTGACCTCACTCCCCAGGAGTTTAGTCTGCTTTATGTCCTGGCTCAGGCAAGCGGAATGCCCCTGAGTCGCTCCGAATTATTACGACGGGCGTGGCCCGATGCCATTGATAACCCCCGGACAGTTGATACTCATGTGCTGTCTCTACGAAAGAAGATTGAACTCGATCCCCGCCAACCCAGCTTGATTCAAACGGTTCGGAATGTCGGTTATCGGTTCAACCTGGAATCTCTTACTTCCAACTCAGCCAATTCAAACGGCTATTCCAATCACAACAAGCCTCTGACTCGTTCTTCACCCAAGATGGTCGCTGGAGAAAGGGGAAGGAGTTAGGCACTTAGTACCAGATTATCCCGGTGAACCACCGTCTCCGCACCAGGGTAGCCCAGGATTGATTCGATCGCCTCTGATTGGGATCCTTTAATCTTGTGCAGTTCGTGGCTGCTGTAATTGACCAAGCCACGGGCGATTTCCTGTCCGGTGCGATCGCAGATCAACACAGCATCCTGAGGCTCAAACTCCCCTTCTACATGGATGATTCCGGCAGCCAGAAGGGAGCGACCCGCATTACGGATGGCTCGGACTGCGCCTTCGTCCAGGTGCAGCTTGCCAGTCGGGACAAGCCCATGAGCAATCCAGCGTTTACGGGCATTGGTGGGTCTAAACTGAGGCTCAAACTGGGTGCCAATCGGTTCACCATTCAGAACTTTTTCAATGTTTTGGGGATAGCGTCCCTGGGTGATCACCGTTCGCACCCCGGCTCCTGTCGCAATCTGGGCAGCCGCAATTTTGGTGACCATGCCACCTGTCCCCCAGCGGGAGCCGCGATCGCCCATCTTAACCTGGAGTTCTTTAAGTTGATCGATATGTTCGACCCGGATGATGGGTTGGGCATCAGGGTTGCTGCGTGGATCGGCAGAGTAAAGCCGATCCACATCTGTTAGCAGAAACAGCCAATCTGCCCCTACCAGGCTGGCAACCAGCGCTGAGAGGGTGTCATTGTCACCAAACTTGAGTTCATCGACAGCAACGGTGTCATTCTCGTTGACAATCGGGATCACGCCCAGTTCCAGCAGTTCCTTGAAGGTACGCTCCACATTGATGTAGCTGTTGCGCTGCACCAAATCGCTGCGGGTCAGCAGAACCTGGGCAATTGGTTGCTGAAGGGAGGTAAACAGATCGTCGTAAACCCGAATTAACCGCCCCTGCCCCACGGCAGCAACGGCTTGCTTGAGGGCGATCGCCCGTGGTCGTTCGGTCAATCCCAACCGAGCGCAGCCCACTCCCACAGCCCCCGATGATACCAAAACCACTCGACATCCCTGCCGTTTTAGCCCACTTAGCGTTTCTACCAGACCTGCGATCGTAGACAGTGCCAGAAGCCCGGTTTCTGGCTGGGTCAGACTGGAAGTGCCAATTTTTACAACGAGGGTTTGGGACATAGAAGAAAGGATGAAGGATGAAGGGTGAGGGATGAAGGATGAGGGATGTTTCAGCTTTTAGCCTTCAGTCTGATTGCCTGGTACTCACAGGCGGAAATGGGGATATGCTGACCGACTTTGCACTCCGAACTCCGCCCTGCGCTACGCTAACGCTTTAGTGCAGCTATACCCAAGGACTATTCAGTACATTTGGCCTTTATCCTTCATCCCTTTAAAATGGCAAAGCGCCAGTTCCTTTATGAATAAGGGCTAGCGCTTTGCTCAAGTATTTACGGGATTTATCTTTAGGGTCTTTATGGTGGCTGACCCCATTTCAACTGTAATTAGGATGACAGAAATAAATAAAGTTAAAGGAATTCATAATGTTTTCTTTATGTTTTCCTTTCTCAGGTTTTGTAGGGTTTTGTATCGGATTCGTTACGTCTACTTGTCGGGTAGGAGGGATGCCCCTAGAGCCTGGGAAACCCAAACCTCAAAACTGTGGAGCGGTGAGCGCTTCATGGTTTCGTTCAGGTGAACCATTGGTTCTACCAGAATAGTGAACATGCCCAGGCGATTGCCTGCTAAGACATCGGTAAATAAGCGATCGCCCACCATACCGACCTGTTCAACAGGCAAATCCATTGCCTCAACCGCTTTTCTGACTTTTCGCCGGGAGGGCTTGGCTGCCCCCGATATATAAGGCAGACTAAGACTTTTGGCAATCCGGCGAATTCGGGCTTCGCTGATGTTATTACTCACAAGCCATAAATCCGCAACCTGCCGAATTTCTTCTACCCAGGGTAACAATTCTGCGGAGGCTTCCGCTGCTCGGATAGGTACCAGTGTTTCGTCTACGTCCAGCACCAGTCCCTTGAGATGGTGCTGTTGCAACATTGAGGGAGTTAGTTGAAGCACCGATCCGTGCAGAATCAGGTCCGGTTGTAAGAGTTCGACCCAGGGCATAGTGGCAGAAGGTTTGGTTAATGGTGTGTAGGCAAATACTTAAGGCTTAGGCTGAACCGCTTCCCGCTGGTTATGAATGGTTTCCTGGGCAGCTTGATGCTCTTTCAGGGTACGACTGAACACATGGGTACCATCGTACCTTGCGACGAAATACAGGTAATCGGTATTTTCTGGGTAAAGGGTCGCTTTGAGGCTGGCAAGTCCTGGGCTGGAGATCGGGGTAGGGGGAAGTCCGGCATTAAGATAAGTGTTGTAGGGAGAGGGCGTTCTGACCTGCTCCAGGGTCAGCGTTTTATCGGGAGTTTGCTGAATCCCTAGGCCGTATTCCACGGTGGGGTCTGCCCCCAGGGGAATTTCCTGCTCCAATCGGTTGAAAAACACTCCTGCAATGCGGGGACGCTCCTGGGGAATAACGGCTTCTTTTTCAACAATGCTTGCCAGAGTTACCCATTCCGCAAAACTGAGGGAAGTTTTGCCTTTTGCCTCCTGATAGAGGGGCAAGGCGACCTGCTCAAAGCGATCGAGCATCTGACTCAAAATGTCATTGGGGGTAGGGGTGCCGACAAACTCATAGGTATCTGGATATAAGTAACCCTCTAGCCGAAGCTGATTTGGCTGAAGGGTAGCAGCCAGCCAGGGGTAGTCCGCGGCAGAAAACTGCTGGGCGGCAGTCATGAAGTCCTGGGCAGGGAAAAAACCTCGTTCTTCGAAATAGGCTGCCATTTTGCTCAACGACCAGCCTTCAGGAATGGTGAAATTATTACGCACGACACTGCCGTTCCAGATCTTGGAGGCGATCGCCTCCAAGGGTTCAGCGGGAGATAGCTCATAGGTACCCGCTTGAAACCCCCCTTCTGGGCTTTTTAGAGTCAACCAGCGGGTCCAGAGGTTCCAGGCAGTTGCCGAGCGAATGATTCCCAGGGTTTCCAGATCCTCTCCAATTTCCTGGGCTGAAGTTCCTTCAGCAATCTTTAGCTTTACGCCTTTCAGGGTTTGTTCAGTTCCAGATGGAACGGGTGCCGCTTTGACCCATGTCCACCACTGCCAACTTTGCCAGATGCCAGCACCTAACAAAACAAGCAACAGGACTGGGAAAATCGACCACTTTCGAGTTTTCTTTTTAGCGCTCATGATAAATTCTGGATTTTGGATCGTATGGAGATTGTTCAAATCACAATCCGCATCGGAGGGCGCATGGGGCTGCCCTCTTTCCTATTTCCAAGGTTTAACTGTCTGGCAGGTGAAACAAAAAAGTTTGACAGAGAACATCTGCCTCGCTGGATGCACCCGAATTCACATTTCCAGTACGTATACCCGCCTATTCAACCTGCTTTAATCAGGTTGGTCAAGTATTTGATCTTCAATCAGGGGTAACATCGGTTCAATTTTTTCCAGTTCTTCGGGTGAAAGCAACTGAGGCTGGTTGTTTTCGTCTATCCTTGCCAAAAAGATGAACGGATCCAGCGGTGCATAAATGCCAAACTCCTGTTCTTCGTAGTAGAAGCTTGCTAAAAATTGCAGTTCTTCCTCGTCTTCACTAACCTCAATGTCTTCAAGTCCTTCATCTTCATCCAGGTTATAGTCGGGGAGATCACCTTCGACTGTGAGAGTCACGGCTGAACGTTTCAAAATCAAATTCTGCTCTTCCAGGACAACTTTAGCGATGGGAAAGAGAAGGTCTATTTCACTTTCATCTTCGACGGTGATGGCTTCTTCTTCTTCTCCATTTTCTTGCCACGCCACAATTTCTACCGGCGAATCGACCGGGAGCAGTACGACATATTCCTGCCCTTCCAACTCCAGGGAATGTTCAACCGTGCAGGTGAGCGATCGCCCAGCATCATCTTTAATAGTGACCTTCTCTATTTCCATCTCGATGTCGTCTTCATGCATTCTCAAACTCTCCAAGTTATGAATGGTAGGTGGTAAGGGGGGAATCGGAAGGGTGATCTCCTTTCTCCCCACTGCGTTTCTTAAAACGGCGTTCATCCAACCATTGTTGCAGAATCAGGGACGCGGCTTTGCGATCGATGAGTTCTTTATTTCGTGAGGGTGAGATGTTTTCTGCCTGGAGTAGTTGTTCTGCCTGAAAAGAGGTGAGGCGTTCGTCTACATATTCCAGGGGAAGTTGTAGCGCAAGGGCGATCGCCTGGGCAAACTTCTGGACATGGCGAGCCTGGGTTCCCAAGCTTCCATTCATGCAGTAGGGCAAACCCACCACTAAAACGTTTACCTGGCGCTGGTCTACCAACTGTTGAAGCTGTCCGAGAACCTGATCGAACGATTTGCGCTGAATCGTCATCAGCCCCGTGGCAATCAGCCCTGTCCCATCACAGCCTGCTACCCCGATCCGCTTCCTACCAACATCTAAGCCCAAAGCAGAGATTCGCATGCCTGCATCCATTTAGCAGCAGGGTCCTTCCTGGGGTGGGTCAGAAAACTCAGTGGAGACTGGCAGGTTCAGGAGACGTTTGGAAGCCTGACCAGGATTGGAGGCTGGCTTGGAATTATTAGGATACGGCTGGGATGGCGTTTCAACCTCTCCATCAACCTGAGCGGCTTGGTTCATGGAGCGCAACAACGTGATTCGACTAGGAACGGGCTTACGAGCAGGCTTAAGCCCTTGTAAAACCTCGGTCAGTTGTAAACTCTCCAGGGCAGTTGGCTTCGTTTCCTTCACCTTATGCCAAACAGAACGCGACATCATCAGCGTATGGGCAATTCGCTTGGCTCCCAGACGTGTCAGGCACTCTTCCCGCTCTGGCTGATAGTCAGAGGAGGCAAGGTGAAGGGACTGGGCTGGAAGCTCTTGAGTAATCCGCGCCATCTGAGCCAGCAGTTCAGGGTAGAGCCAAGTGTAAGCAGGGTGAACTGTCAGATGGGCATGGTGAGGTTTAGAGCCATCACGGCAGAGACGTACCTGAAAGTAGCCAATGGCAGCTTTTCGCTGAGACTCAAACACGTAACCGCTGACTGCCTCAGTATGACTCAACCAGTGTTTCAGTCCATCCATCAGAGAGCGGAGCAGGCTAGTTTTGAAATCCAAAATATGACGGTCAAATACTTGCCGTAACAGGGGTGGCATCGAAGCCGTATCTAGCTGGTAGAGCAACTGAGCATCCGCATTGCTAACAGGTAACAAGTTTGGCAAATCAGGCTCTCGTTCAGCGACTTCCCTGAGTGATTCCGGTGTGATTTCCCAGTAGGTCATTTGTGCCAGAGGTTGAAACCCATTTTCCCGATAAAGGGCAAGGGAATCTTTGTCATTGACATTTACTTCTAACAACCAGGTGCGGGCTTCCCAAATCGTATGCAAACAATGACGCACTAGCTGAGAGCCAATTTCCGAAAAGTAGAGGCGCGGAGTCGCCGATGACTTTTCTACAACCGCTTCTGCTTCTGACGAGACGGTTTCAGAGTCTGCCACAGTTGCCACGGGCGTGCTATCAACGGCAACTCGATCCACCCGCCAGGTACTACGGGAGCGGTTGAAAGGAGATACCCGAATCACACCCAAAATCTTATTGTCCTGGGCGGGCGCATAGGCGCAAAACATGTATTGCAGTGGATTCAATAGCAACGCCAGGATCCGCTGTAGCCCATACCAGGAGCGTAAATGAAAGTATCTCAGGGGTCTGTCGGCATCAATGGAGCAGTCGATAATATCTGCCTCAATCCCCTCTGAGTAGAGGCGCTCAACTGCCTCCAGATCCCGATACTGAACGGGACGAAGAATGGTTGTTTGTACAGTTTTTGGGGAAGTTTGAGTCATTTTATCAATGCAGCTATCTAGCCGAGCGATGAATAAATTTAGCAATTTATCTTCTATTTTAATCGGTTTGCCCGATAAACCCTATCTCCGACTGATAGATATAGATTTTTGCAAGATTAGCCGGACTTAGGAACCACTGGGCGAATCAAAACGATGGGGGTTTGTTCGTCAGCATTACCAGCAGGATTTCGAATCAAGGCTTGCTTGAGGAAAGGGACTGTGACATCACTGGACGCGGCCAGAATTTTGACGGCTTTCAAATCGTTGACATCTACGATCGCCGCCGCCAGTCCCGTTTCTGCCTGGATCTGGTCTACCACCTGTTGGGGATTTTTTGGTCCCAGCACAATGAATTGGTCGTAGGGGGGGAGGGTGCCGGTGACATCATCAATCAGCCGTGCCTGTTCTCCAGCCAGTTGATAAAAGACGCCGGGTTTTCCAAACACTTTGGCGATCGCGCCCAGCAAAAACGCCACCAATACCCGCCCAGGTCCTACCACATCAACTAAAGATTGCATGCCGCAGGCTGTTGCCAGACTGGAAGTGGGCAGGAACAGGTAACACAGACGTTTGGCAACCCATCCGGGCTTAACATCGGTGGGATGGTGAAACCGCCCCTGCATAATGGCAACTGGGGTTTCCCCAATGGCGACCACATCTCCCGGTTGGGCATGGGGCAACACGTAGCGCCGCACGACTTCAACGGTGCTATCCAGATGGGTGAGCAGATGGGTGCGGATGGGCAGTACATCGGCATTGGTCGCCGGTCGCCAGTTTTTTGAATCCTTTGGGTCGGGAAACACCAACGGCACAATCACATGGCGGACTTTGGGAATCCGCCCTTGAGGACCGTAAGTTATGTAATGAATCTGGATCCAGGCAACCCGTAACTGGCTCAGATTCGGGCCCTCAATTTCAACGGCAATCTCAATCGGGTCAACCTTCCCAATCTTGACGATATGTGCCCCCCAGTAACCATCCTGCCTGGGTTTGGCATCCTGATATTTAGGAATGATCTGGGTTGAGGTTGTGACACCCTCCAGGCTACCAGAAGAGAGTAGCTTAACCTCAACACTGACTTCCGGCACCATCACCTCAAGCCGACGGGTAAGGTTACGAAACTCCAGGTCTCCATTCAATAAATAGCGTCGAGGCTCGTAGACTTCCAGTTGCCAGTTACCCGCTGTCAGTTCCAGCTTATTGCCAGGGCGACGACGGTACTGAATTTCCAGTACGACCAGCAGCAGTGCCAAGATCAGCACGACTGCAATCACAATACCGATCGCAAAACTCCCAATTGTCCCCACAGTAAATCACTCAGTTTTAGTGGTCTGTCAAAAGTCTAGTGGAGAGTGACGGTTTTGGAGAATGAATTGGACATGATTTGGTCAGGGGTTAGGGGTTAGGGCAGGGGTTAGGGTGACTTTACCCAGTTGCCAAAATCTCGTTGTCTACTGAAAAATCAATTTCGGTTTTGTCCCTGGTGGAAGCCAGATAATCGGCTTGGAAAGAGTCTTTTAGCCCGGAGATTAAGTCATAGTCTGGATTCCAGTTAAGGTCTGTGATTGCTTTCTGGATTGAGGCGAAGAAGTGCTGAGGACGAAGGGGGAAGGCTTTGCGCTTACCGAAGTCAAACTGCTTGGGGTCGTAGTGAACCAGTTGCAGGGCATCGGGGGATTTGCCAGCAGCGATCGCACATGCCCGTGCCAAGCCGTCAAAAGTGACGTAACGTTCTCCAGAAATGTTATAAATTTGCCCGATGGCTTGGGAGTTGCCCAAGACCTGAGCCATTGCTTGTGCCAAATCTTTGACATGCCCGAACTGGGTGAAGTGCTGCCCATGACCCGGAATGGGGATGGGGCGATCGCGCACAATCCGGTCAAAGAACCAGGCTTCCAGATCGTTATAGTTCTGGGGACCATAGATGTAGGTGGGACGAATGGAGGTGAAAGGTAGACCCTGCTGTGCCAGGTAAGTTTCCGTCTCATGCTTGCCTTTGTGGCGGCTCTTGGGATCAACCGGGTCGCCTTCTATGTGGGGCATCTGGTCTGATTTGAGGTAAACCCCTGCCGAACTCATGTAAACAAAGTGTTGTACCCGATCTTTGAAGATTTCTACCAGGGGTTGGGTGTCACTCAGTTCTCGTCCGTTATTGTCGAAAATGGCATCAAAGGATTCGCCAGTCAGCTTTTGTTTCAGTTCGGCAGGATTGGTGCGATCGCCATGAATCTGCTGCACCCCTTCCTCAGGAGCCGGTTTGTTACCCCGATTAAACAGCACCACCTCATGACCCTGCTCAACCAGAATTCTGGTCAGGTAAACCCCAATGAACCGGGTTCCCCCCATGATTAAAATCCGCATGGCTCTCACCAACCCAACTGCATTCTTTATCTTACAGGGGATGGGGAGAGGTGCTAGTGTCTGAGTCTGGATACTCAATGGCTGTAGAGGTGCAGCCGTTGGTTATGCCGATTTGATTTGAAGGAGAGGGGAGGGGTCCGGGTGTTAGACAATTTTGAAAGGTTAAGGATTTAGCAGATTTGTAAATACAAAACACCCTGTTGACCCAGGCTCAAAGCCTCCCAGACCTCCGAGGTTTCAAAACTTCGGAGGTCTAAGCAATCTTATTTCGAGCGTAAATTATTTTCCAATGCAAAAGCGGCTGAAGATTTTGTCCAGAACGGATTCGGTCACATCCTCACCCAGAATTTCGCCCAGGGCTTGAATGGCAGTTCGCAAGTCAATTGTCCAGAAGTCCAGTGGGAGTTGGTCGGCAATGGTGCTTTGAACCTGTTGGAGGGAAGTTTTAGTGCGAGTCAGTGCTTCTGCTTGCCGCTGGTTAATCGCCCAATCGAGGTTGGCTGCTTGCAGGTTCCCGGCTTGAACCGTTTTTAGAATTGCCTGTTCCAAAGTGTCTATTCCCTGGTTTAAAGCAGCGGCAGTTTTGACGGTTAGGAGAGGGGAGGAAGGGGTTGTTCGTTGTTGGTTGTTCGTTGTTAGAGGCGAAGGTGGGGAAGAAGAGAGAGGGGGATAAAGTGCATGATTGGACGGCTGTTCCGGTAGATCAATTTTGTTGATGACCAGGATTAAGGGGCGGTGTTTAACCTGGTCGTAGATTGCTTGATCGCCGTTAGTCCAGCCTGTCGTGGCATCGATGGTCAGGAGTACCAGGTCGGCGTTTTGGGCAGCGGTGCGCGATCGCTCTACGCCAATTTTCTCCACCTGATCCACCGTTTCCCGAATTCCGGCAGTATCCAGCACTTGAATGGGAATTCCTCCCACCACTAGCTGGGATTCCACAACATCACGGGTGGTGCCAGGAAGGTCGGTGACAATCGCGCGATCGCTGCGGCTCCAGGCGTTCAATAAACTGGACTTGCCGACATTCGGACGACCAACAATGGCAACCTTCAGCCCGACTCGTAGTAACTCTCCCCGATCGGCGGTTGCTAATATTTGCTCGACCTCTAACAGAACTTGATCAATCCGTGCTTTGATCGTGTCTTCGTTGAGCGGGGGTAAATCCTCTTCAAAGTCAATTCTGGCTTCCACTTCTGCCAGAATATCCAGGCAAGTGGCACGGAGCAGACGAATTGGGTGGGCAAGTTTTCCCTGAAGTCCAGCCAGGGCAAATTGGGCTGCTTGAGGCGATCGCGCACCAACCAGATCGGAAATGCTCTCTGCCTGGGTTAAGTCTAGCCGTCCATTTAAGAATGCCCTTAACGTGAATTCACCCGGTTGTGCCAGTCTGGCTCCCTGCTCCAGGCAAAGCTGCAAAACCTGTTGCACAACGATGATTCCACCATGACAGTGAAATTCCACCACATCCTCACGGGTGTAAGAACGGGGAGCTGCCATGATCAGCAATAGAGCCTCATCAATGGATGCCTGGGTTTCAGGATGGCGAATGTAACCGTAGAGGATACGATGGCTTTCCCACACCTGCTGACCAGGGGCATAGAAAAGTTGGTGGGCGATCGCCAATGCCTCTGCCCCCGAAACCCGCACAATTCCCACACTACCCTGTTGGGGAACGATGGCAGTGGCAATGGCAGCAATGGTAGTTCCCTGGTTTGGTGTCGCTTTGATCATTAAAAATAGGGTTAGGGCAGGTGTTAGGTGTCAGGGAATGAAGGACGATGGGATAAAGTTTTGCGTGTTCTAATTTGTCCCAACTTTAATGACTACTGTGACAGAAGAAGATGCTGTTCAGATATCAGGTTACCGCTCACAGGAAAGGAATCCCAGACCCGATGGATTATCAATTGCCTTTATGGGAACCGTCCGATGCAGGGAAGTTTGAGGCAGCCCAATCTGAACCGGGTCAGGTGTTGGAACTGCCTGATGCGGAGGTGATTTTGTATCCCCATGCCTTTTCCTTTCAGGAAAGCTGCCAGTTATTTGACGCATTGCAGCAGGGGATTGCATGGAGACAAGAAACTACGATTCTGTTCAATCGATCGGTACTTCTGCCGCGCCTGACTGCCTGGTATGGGGATACGGGTAAGTCCTATACTTACTCTCACATCACCATGCAACCAGAACCGTGGATTTGCCCACTGCTCCACATTAAATCGCGAATTGAAGCGATCGCCCGCACCTCCTTTAAACCCTATCCAAAAAGCACTGGTGAGCAAAACCCAGCACTTAGTTCAGAAAGTTTTCAGATGAGGTTTAATAGCGTTTTATTAAATTTGTACCGTACTGGTAGGGACAGCATATCCTGGCACAGTGACGACGAGCCAGAGTTGGGACCAAACCCTGTGATTGGCTCCGTTAGTTTTGGGGCAACCCGCCGATTTATGCTTCGCCATCGGCAGCAAAAACATCTGAAAGCCGCGATCGATCTGACCCACGGCAGTTTCTTACTCATGCAGGGACCAACCCAGCACTTTTGGCAACATCAAGTTCCCAAAACCAGTCGAACTGTAGAACCCAGGATTAATCTAACCTTTCGGCAAATTGGGGGAGAGTGAGGAGTTGAGAGTTAAAAGTTGAGAGTTGGAGACATGCAACTCGGCGGGTTTAGACCTCGGAGGTTTTGAAAACCTCCGAGGTCTGGCGGCTCTGCCCCTCTAACAAACAACAACTAACAACTAACAACTAACAACTAACAACTAACAACTAACAACTAACAACTAACAACCCCTCCTCCCCTACTCTTCACCTCTACCTTCCATTCAAGTAATAGTCCCTCGTTCCTTTGGCGCTGATGGCATCCCCTAAACGGCAGAGGGCATGGACGTAGGCAGCGGTACGCATGGGAATCGCAAGATCACGGGCGATCGCCCAGATCTGCTCTGCCTCCTGCACGATTCGTTGTTTCAGATGTTGATCGACTTCCTCTAAACTCCAGTACAAACCGCTCCGGTTTTGCACCCATTCAAAGTAGCTGACTGTAACCCCGCCTGCGTTGACCAGGATATCGGGAAAGACATAAACTCCTTTCTCTTCCAAAATTTGGTCGGCGGCTGACGTAATGGGACCATTGGCGACCTCAAAGATCATCTTTGCCCGGATGTTGGCAGCATTGGCTTCCGTAATTTGATTTTCTAAAGCAGCCGGTACCAGCACATCCACATCCAGGGTCAGCAGATCCTCGTTGGTCAGCACTTCTTCAGCCGTTGTATGGCAGACGGTATCTATACAGTACATTGCCTGAATGCGGCGGCTAGACTCCTTGAAATGACGGATGCTGGGAATATCCAATCCCCCTTTTGAGTAAATACCGCCCTGGGAATCGCTCACTGCTACCACTTTGAAGCCTGCTCTAAACAGCAGTTCTGCCAAAATCGCACCCGCATTTCCAAACCCCTGGATGGCAACCGTAGTGTTTTCTGGGGGCTGATCAAACTTGGGCAGCATCGACTGAATTACAAAGAACGCCCCCATTGCAGTGGCAGACTCGCGCCCCAGACTTCCACCCATACTGATTGGCTTACCCGTTACCACAGCAGGGCTAATTTGGCGTTTGATGATGCTGTACTGATCCATCATCCAGCCCATGACCATTGCATTGGTATAAACATCGGGTGCCAGAATGTCAACATCTGGTCCAATGAAGTCAGCGATCGCGTCAATATAGCCCCGGCTTAACCGCTCCAACTCCATCCGGGAAAGCTCCTTCGGGTTCACAGTGATACCACCCTTGGCACCTCCAAAAGGCAGACTCAGGGCGGCACACTTAAACGTCATCCAAAATGCCAGCGACTGAACCTCATCCAGAGTGACATTGGGATGGTAACGAACACCACCCTTACCGGGTCCTCTGGTGTCGTCATAGCGCACCCGATAGCCCTGGAACACCTTCAGAGAGCCGTCATCCATCCGAACTGGGATTGAAACTGTCAGACTGGTCTGGGGAAATTTCAGGGTTTCGATCGCATCCTCTGAAATCGTGGTGTATTTCAACGCCTGCTCCAACCGTTGACCAGCATCAGACAATAAAGAACCTGCCATACTCCGTACCTCTCAGTAAGTCGCTGGTGTCAAAGAATGGCTTCCAGCCGTTAGTGGGATAATCACTAACAGCCAAATTGCAATCCGGTATAAATCCTTACTTAAACAACCCGAATGACTTTGACAGAAGCGATTGAATTATCTTTCTCTATCGTGCCCGATTAATTAGAGGTTTGAGGCAGGCTGATCCCCGTCAACGTGAAAAGAAATGTGTACCTTGCTACAAAATTACCTTTTACTGAAAAGCCGGATCGCTTGTAACAAAGATGCCAGCAGCAAGCCCCTGTTTCTGTGATCCCTGTTTCTGTGATCAAAGTCGGCAATGCGCAAAATCACTTGATGGGGATGAACGGAAAAAAAGTTCTAATAAATCTACGCAGGCGTAGCAATCTGATGTTTCTGGTAATGATGGGAGAAAGCTGAATTTCCTCTGGCGGGGCTGTCGCCAGTTCTGCTCGAAGCTGGGCATATTCTGCGGCTGTGAGGGGTTTGCCGTCAATGGGCGATCTCGCCCCGGTAATGATTTCTGCCCGTAACACCTCTTCTGGAATATCCTCTGGAGGAGGTAACGCTCGTCCCGCTTCCGTGCCCATCAAGAGCAGACCCAGGGTGAGGGATAGGGATTTTAGATAAAAACGGTTGGAGAGAGGATTTGATCTGGTCATTTTGAGGGATCCGGTAGGCAGCGAGTTTTATAGAAAATTCACATCTAAAATCATCCGTCTATCCCGATACAACATCAGCAATTAAACTTTTTTACGATATTCTACTAAAGCATGACGGGGCATCTCCCAGTGCAGTTGCAGGTTCCAAGTTCAACCGCTCTTCTCTAAAGTGTTTAGAGGGCTACATCACTCTGGATTTCATGCTGCCTTTCTTGCGATCGTTGTTTCCAGTCTTTTCAAAATCTCGCCATTTGAGTAGCCGCTCACTCCGCTGGCTCCCCGACTCGGAAAAACAAAATTTTCTTCTTCAAAAAATTGTTGACCGGGTCCGCAACTCCCTTGAACTGAGGGTTGTCTTGCAAACGGCAGTTGATGAAGTTGCCAGTATCCTGGATCTTGATCGGTGTGTATTTTTCTGGTATTTCCATGACACCCAACGGGTTCAGGTTGTCTGTGAAAATACGCTTCCGTTGTCTGATTCGCAGCAGTCTGATTCCCATCAAGTTAATTTGCACCCGTCTGATTTGCACCCGTCGGAATCGCCCAAAAAACATCCCAGGCTGGGGTACTACCCGCTGGAAATGTTTGGGGCGGCAGCGACGGCGATCGCCCGTGGAGAAATCTCAGGTAACACGGGGGGAACTGCCCACTTCCCATTTTTCCAATGGCTGCGCTGGGATAAGCCATCCCAGCATAATCCTGCTGAGTCAGATTTAGGTTGGATGGGTGGCACTGCCAATCTACTGGTTCCGGTCAGAATTCAGGAAAACTCGATTGGGTTTATTGGCTGCTTCTTTGAACAGCCCCATCGCTGGTCTGACCGGGAGATTGATTTGATTCAATCCATTGCTCATCAGCTTGAAGTCGCGATTGGACAGGCGCAACTTTATGAGCAGACCCAGAAACAGGCACAGCGAGAGCGTTTGGTGAATCAAATCACGGCTCAAACTCGCCAGAGCTTTGAGTTAGAAAAGATTTTGCAGGGGGCGATCGCCCAACTGTTAGAGGCTCTACAGGTTGATCGCTGTCTGGTTCATCTGGTTGAAGAAATGACTGAACCTTTAGATTTAGAGAGTTCTGAAGCTTCTAACCATGAATCTGCCTGTCCTGCAAAGACGCGCTACCAGCATCTCTATGAAGTCTGCCGTCCTCCGTTTCCAGCGACGATTGATACATTTGATACGCATGGACCGATTACACGATGGGTGATCGAAAATCGGCGGCGGGTTGTGATTACCGATGTCGCTCAAGACGAGCGGATTGGACCCAGTAATCTGGAGTATCAGCAGGCGCAGATCAAATCTTCCCTGGTGGTACCCGTGCAAACGAAGGAGAACCTGTACGCGATTCTCTACCTGAACCAGTGCTCTGAACTGCGTTATTGGTCCAGAAATGATCAAAAGCTGGCTCAGGCAGTTGCCGATCAACTGGCAATCTCAATTCAACAGGCGTATCTCTATGCCCAGACGCAGCAGCAGGCAGCAGACAGCGCAGCCCAGGCAAACCATTTGGCTAAGACCCTGGATGAACTGCGCCTGACCCAGGCTCAACTAATTCAAAGTGAAAAGATGTCGAGTCTGGGGCGTATGGTGGCTGGGGTGGCACACGAAATCAACAACCCGATCAACTTTATCTATGGCAATGTTCCTTACATTGAGGCATACGTTAAGGATCTGATTTGTTTACTCAACGCTTATCAAGCTCGCAATCCCCTGCCAGATGCCGAATTACAAAAGATGGTGGATGATCTGG
This sequence comes from Kovacikia sp. CALU 1929, assembly GCF_056784235.1. Taxonomy (NCBI): domain Bacteria; kingdom Bacillati; phylum Cyanobacteriota; class Cyanophyceae; order Leptolyngbyales; family Leptolyngbyaceae; genus Kovacikia; species Kovacikia sp. CALU 1929. The sequence continues at coordinate 13,462 of NZ_JBXBCF010000073.1, read as the reverse complement.
AGCTAGATTTTCTGGTGGCAGATCTGCCCCAAATTCTCACGTCAATGCGCTCTGGAGCCGATCGCATCCGGCAGATTGTGCTGTCTCTCCGCAACTTTTCTCGTCTGGATGAATCTCATCGCAAGGTCGTCGATATTCATGACGGCATCGAAAGCACCCTGCTGGTTTTGCAGACTTGCCATCAAGACAGCATTCAAATTATTCGGGAGTATGGTGAATTGCCGCCAGTCGAGTGCTATCCGGGTGACCTGAACCAAGTATTCATGAATCTTCTGATGAATGCCGTCGATGCTCTAAAAGATTGGCATGGGCGCAACAAAGCGATCGCCGTTTGCACCGACTGTATCCCTGCGCCCCCAGGGCAGGAAGAAATGGTCCGCATCGTCATTACTGACAATGGTCCTGGCATTCCCCATGAGGTTCAACCCAAGATTTTTGACCCATTCTTTTCAACCAAAGAGGTTGGACAGGGAACGGGATTAGGTCTCACTGTCAGCTACCAAACCATTGTCAATCAGCATCACGGGCGGCTCAAGTTTTACTCAGAACCGGGTTTAGGGGCAGAGTTTATGATTGAAATCCCGGTCAGCCATTCTGCTGGTCATCTCAGGGGCGGCAAAATTTACGATCACGATCGCTTGCCGGTTCCTGCCACGAGTAGGCAAAGTGACTGATGGACTTAAGATTAGGCGCAACTCGGTAAATTGCCTGCATCTGCTGTTCCAGGGGGGGGCGGTTGCTGACGGACTCCTGCCAAATACCTGCCAGTATGGGCTTAACCTGGGTATTAGAAGCAGCCCAATTTAGAACCCGTTGCACCTGGGACACAATACAGCTTGTATTGCCACAAACGGCATAAGCCATCGGATGCCATTCCAGGCTACCAGGAAAGCGATCCCAGGGCTGCATGCGGGAGTCAAACCCACTTTTGCCAACCGTGGCGTTGCCATCCGGGAAGAAAACGACCCCAACGGGAATGCGTTGTTCCTGTGCCGGTGCCGCGGCTGCCAGCAGAAAGTCAATCACCCCCTGGTAAGCGTGGGCAACCGTTAAATTCCACAGTTCAGATTGTAGAGCCGACACCTGATTAGTAAGGGAAAGATTGGCTTTGACGCGATCGCCATTCAACCCCTGCCAGGCTGGTTCTTTCTCAGTCGGGTAGAGCGCATTAACTTCTTTCAAGTCATCGCCTTTGATATACCCCTTTTTGAGATAGCGGTGAATCAATTCCATGCCTTTATAGTTAAGCGCCCGTTGCAGCAGAGTTTTCCAAGACGAATCCCCATAGATCCACAGATCCTGCACCTTGGCGGCAACCGAAGCCGGACCAAGTCCCCGGGGATAGCGAATGTAGTCAAGCAGAATGCCATCCGGCTTGCGACGGGCAATGGCTCTGACCATCTGGGCATAGTCTTGCCGTGCCTGGGGGCTATAGGGATCAATGAAAGCTTCCTCTGGATTGCCTAAGCCCAGGTCAGTGCTGAGTCCTGCGACCGTACTGGCGTTCAAGCTAGTTTGCCCCAATCCATTGCGGGCGATCGCCTGCTGCTTGTCTGGACGCCGCACGTAGTTTGCCCCAAAGTTCATACTGAACAACCAGGCGTGCACCTTCAGCCCCCGCTGGCGACCTTTTTGAATTGCCTGTGCCAACAGATCCACTTTGTCTTGCCCGCTTCCTGCCATCACTGGGAGCCAGGGAGTGGGATTGTCTGTGACCGGCAATAACACCCGCCCGTTATAAAACGCTTCAACGTAGATCTCGGTATAACCACGATTCACAATTTGGTCGAGAACGGCTTCCAGCGATCCTGACTTAGCATCACAGGGGTAAAGCCGAATCCAAAGCCCCTGATTTTGTGTCCAGGCTTTTTCACGGCATTTGCGCAAACCTTCAGCGTGTTTAGCAATCAAGCTGGCATAGGCTTTTTGTGCCTTTTTATCCCCTTTGAGGGCTGCCTTACGCAGTTTTTCCTTCTGGGCGATCGCCTCCGGTGACTGCTGGCAGTAGGGCGGAGTCTGTGCCTGAACCGGCATCGCTTTAAATTCCAGCCCCACTAAACTGGCTGCCAGGGCAACAGCAACCAAACGACCATAAAAAAACAACTTCATTCGTCTCATGAAGAATTTCCAGCGTTTCAGACTAACCATCAGACATTATCGACGCGATCGCCCAGAATGTAACAGGCAACCAGAATGAGCTTTAGAAACCTGCTGAAAAGCTAGTGAATAGCTATCCCAGAAGCACTTAATCCTATGTATCAATTGTTGAACAACTTCTATCTCAGCTTTTTTTCTGGCTAGAATAATCACAACTTAGATATCACAGCGGGTTCTCATCCTAATTTTCCAGGTGCGTTTGTAAAAGCTAGAAACTCTATAAGCAGGCAGATGGAATCAGATGTAGAAATGTAGGATGGGTAGAGCCTCCGGCATGGCACACTGGAGCAATGCTATAACCTATGCGGTTGCTGACGGGAAAGCAAGCTAGGTGCCTCAACCCAACCTGTATGGGTTTCATACAGGTCTTATATTTCGTTAGTCCCACCTACTTAGTACCTCTTAGAAGTCGAGATGACGACAGCAGTGATCGGACAAGCAAAGTAGGTATGATCATCTGTTGCCTACCCCTGATTGCAGGGAATCCTGATATAGAGTTTTTGAATCCAGTGAGGTACATGGATAGCTGTAAAACCCTTGAGTCAAACAGATGAGATGACCTCACTCAGAAAGGAAACGCTATAACAACGCTTGTCAATCCTTAAGAAAACACTGGAAGTCATAGGATGCAACTATGCCAATCGTTCTCAAAATTCTCAACCCTACTACCCTTAAAAGAAAGCCCATTCAGTCATCCCAATTGCTGGAAGAAGAGAAACAGCCCCTTGAGCTAGACAAACAGCTAGAGGTTCACTCCTTCACAATTGAGCGAGATCACGTCAGAATTGCGCTTGCCAAAGATTCCTTTAAGGGGTTTAACACCTGGTATGCCTTCGCTGGGCACATTCAGATTATCAAAGATGATGTGGTTGTATTTCCTAAACCCAAGCCTAGAACTGTAAAACTGGCAATTCCCTACAAAACCCAGCTAGATAACGAGGAAAATCCCTCAGGCTCCTGTAATGTCACCTCCCTTGCAATGTGTCTGGAGTTCTTAGGGGCGAAGCGTAAGGTAAACTCTGGTCAATTTGAGGACGAACTCTATCGATATGCCATCAACCGAGGTTTAAGTCGGCACGATCCCCATGACCTGGCAATTATTGTGGAAGATTACGGTTGTCGGGATGACTTTCGGAGCAATGCCACCATTGAGCAAGTGCAAGGTTGGTTGGCTGATGGCAAACCGATTGTAATCCACGGATACTTCACCTCTTTTGGTCATATCGTGGTGCTTGCTGGCTTTGACGAAAAGGGCTTTCTAGTTCACGATCCCTATGGTGAATGGACTTCCAGAGGCTACCGCACGGATCTGAGTGGTAAGTATGTGAATTACTCGTACAACATGATCAGAAATATTTGCATTCCTGACGGCAGCTTTTGGGTGCACTTTATCTCTAAGAAATGACAAGTAATACCAGTTCAATATGAGTTTGCACTGAACAAGGGGCTTAAGCCCCTTGTCTATCAGGCTTTCCTCTGTGCAGCTTCAAAGAGAATTGGTATAAGAGGTTAATACCGTTAGAGGATGGTTGAAAAGTATCAACGGCTGTAAAACTCGAAACTCCTACCACCTACTGCTTGGCCTGATTCGGTCTTTGCACCCTCTGCAACAAATAGGTCTCCGGATTCTCGGCAACCCATCCCAGAGACGATCGCGATCGGACCTCAAAGTGTAGATGGGGCTGGGCAAAACTGGGCCGACCACTGCTGCCAGTCGTGCCAATCACCTGTCCCCGCTTCACCCCCTGTCCAACCTTGACCCGGATGCTGCCAAGCTGGGCAAAACGGGTCTGCAAACCCTCCTGATGGTTGATCACAATTAGTTGCCCAGAGGCTCCCTGGTTTCCGGCAAAAGCAACGGTGCCATCCCCTACTGCCAGAACATTGGTGCCAACTGGAGCCACTAAATCGACACCACTATGAAACCCAATTTCGCCCGTGGTTGGCTGTACACCCCAGCCGTAGCTGAGCAGGATTGCCGACTGAGCGGGCTGAGCCGGTAAAGGATAGCCAGACAAAATTCGAGTCGATTGTACCGACGAACTTTGACCAGCGATGGGCGACCAGTTTACCCCCGGTACAAAAACGACTTTAGGGGCAGGCTGGCAACCATTCACTTCAAACAGCGCATCGGGGCGCACCCCATATTGTCTGGCAACCTCTCGCCAACTCTGGTTGGACTTGAGTTCTACCCGGATGCCATTGTACGGCGGCACCAGAATTTCGGCACCGACTGGAGCTTTGCCACTGCGCAATGCTGGGTTTAGCCCCATCAATGTTGCCGGGATCAGGTTATACTTCTGGGCAATACTCTGGAGGGTTTCGCCCGCCGCAATCCGGTGGCGCACCAGGCGAGAAAGCACAGGTTGGGGGCAAGCAGAAGCCGCATTTTCCTGGGCGCGAACTCTTGGGGGTTTAGCGCCCAAGCTTAAGCAGAGAAGTATCGTAACCAGTATTGAACTGCGAACTACATTCATCGTTGAAAGACGGGTTATAGGGCATGGGCGATCGCAAAACTTGCGAACCCAGTCAGGACATGGCTGATTGCAGGGATGAATTTAGATTGGATGCATTGAAATTCCTTAGCAACACTGACCAGGTTTATTAGTGCCAGCGTAACGTACCAAACCATCTTCCTTCCTCATGCGTTGCTGATTTTGGGGGTGAGTTGAGAGTTGTATAAATTGGAACCAAATTTCAATTCATACTGCTATTCAGCACCACTTCTTTCTCACCGAATTCCCCAGCGCCGCCGCCAGCTAGAGGTTGATTCCAGAGGGGAGTGTTGCTGTTCCTGCCAGTGGCGCTCAAGAATAGCGGTCGCTGAATCAGCCAGGGTGGGGTCTCGGTAGGGAACGGCGGCACGAGTCTGGAGGTGTTCTTGCTCCATTTGGCTAAGGGGATGGAGGAGTAAAGCATTTGAAGCGGCAACCGTTCCCTGAGACCATTCATGGGGAAGATGGGTATCCCCGAAGGGAATGGTGCCAATGGATAGCCCCGCTTCAACCATTGCCGATCGCGCCGCCGCCGATCGCGAATAGGTTGCCAGCTTGCCAGTCGGTGCCAGACAGCGGGCGACCTGAGCTAAAAATTCCACCGTCCAAAGCTGAGGGCAACGACGAGGCGAAAAAGGGTCAAAGAAAATGGAATCTGCCTGAAATCGCTGCTGGCAAAGCACCTGAATCATCTGACGGGCATCCCCAATTAACAATCTGGCGTTTAGATAGGGCGTTGCACAGGTGTGTTCAATGGCAAGGTTCTGTAAAATCTCCTGAATTTGGGGCGACCAGGCATTGACGAGGGGAGGGGCGATCGCTGCCTTGGGCACAGACTGATCCAGTTCCAGCCCATACACCTCCACCCGGCACTCTGGATTGACTGCCCAGATGCTTTCCAGAGCCGCCGCCGTATTGTATCCCAGCCCATAGCAGACATCCAGCAGACGCAGATTGCTTTGCTCCGATCGCGACACCAGATCCGTTGCTTTGGCAAACTTGAGAAAAGCTTCCTCCCTTGCCCCATAACGACTATGGAACGACTCGCCAAACTCCTCCGAAAAAAAAGTATAGGAGCCATCTTCAGTTAACTGGGGCACCCAGGCAGTCGAACTGGTTGGAGCGGAAAACGGCATAAGGAACATCCTGAAGATTTGGTTGGTTGGCGTGATGGTGTATCTCCCCCCATTCCCTCCTAAAATAATTCAAAACCCAGACAAACCCATGTCCAACCAGTCGCCCCAACAAACATTAACTGCCCTCAAAACCTTTCTAGAAACCCCTCTGGAAGCCTTACTCAACCATCCTGGTAGTGCAGAAACCACGGTTTTGGAACTGTTCCAGCGAGTGGTTGACCAGGTGCCTGCCTACCAGTCCTTCCTGACCGAGCAGGGAATTGATCCGGCTTCTGTGCAAACTCTGGCAGACTTTCAAACCCTGCCACTGACCACCAAGCAAAACTATCTTCAGCGCTATTCGCTGACACAGCTTTGTCGCTCTGGTCAACTGGAAACCTGTGACATGATCGCGGTTTCCTCTGGCTCTACGGGGCAACCGACCTTCTGGTTTCGTTCGATAACCGATGAATTTCAAATTGCCGCCCGGTTTGAGCAGGTGTTTCATGATAGCTTTGGGGCAGATCAGCGGCGAACTCTGGCAGTGGTGTGTTTTGCCCTGGGAACCTGGGTAGGGGGGATGTTTACAGCCAACTGCTGTCGCCATTTAGCCAGCAAGGGCTATCCGATTACGGTGATTACACCTGGCAACCAGAAAACTGAAATTTTACGGGTGGTTGAGGCACTGGCTCCCCTGTTTGAACAAACAGTACTGCTGGGTTATCCGCCCTTTCTCAAAGATGTGATCGATAGTGGCATTGCGCAAGGGATTCCCTGGCAGGACTACGGGATTAAACTGGTGATGGCGGGGGAGGTGTTCAGTGAGGAGTGGCGATCGCTGGTTGGTTCTCGTATCGGCTCTACCAACCCCTGTTATGATTCCGCCTCTCTCTATGGCACCGCTGATGCCGGGGTGTTGGGCAATGAAACTCCGCTCAGTATTTGTATCCGTCGCTGGCTGGCAGACCATCCAATCGTTGCCCGCAAACTGTTTGGCGAGTCGCGCCTGCCAACCCTGGTACAGTATGACCCCAGTTCCCGCTTTTTTGAAGTACAGGATGGCACGTTACTATTCTCTGGCGATAACGGAATTCCGCTGGTGCGCTATCACATTTCCGATCAGGGCGGCATCATTTCCTATACCGAGATGCTAAAGTTCCTGTCAGACCAGGGGTTTGACCCAATAGAGAGATTACGAACTACCGATTCTGAGATAGATGGGGTGCGATCGCTCCCCTTTGTTTACGTCTTTGGGCGATCGCACTTCACCGTTTCCTACTTTGGCGCAAATGTTTATCCAGAGAATGTGACGGTGGGGCTGGAGCAATCGCCAATTTGTGAGTGGGTGACGGGCAAGTTTGTGATGCAAGTGATGGAGGACAGCGATCGCAACCAGTTCCTGTCAATTGTGGTGGAACTAGCACCAGACGTTGAGGCAGATGGGCAGAAGCAAGCGGCGATCGCCCGCTCTATCACTTACCATTTGAAACGCTTGAATAGTGAATTTGCCAACTACGTCCCCGAACCCTACCAGGTTCCCACAATTACCCTCAAACCAACTGGCGATCTCGAATACTTTCCAATCGGTGTAAAGCATCGATATACACGGGCATGAGTAAGGAAGTGATTTAATCCTCAATCCTAAGCGAACAAAAAGCGTTGGGGGCAGTGAAACCCTCCAACGCTACAGAATCCAGTTGTCCTAAGAAATGAGGATTGAATTAAACCAAAATCTTTTGTACGGGCGGGTTTAGCTCAAAGCTTGAAGTCCAAAGGCTGAACTCCTGCCAAAACCCGCCCCTACCATTACACCTTATTTAATCCATAATCCTAAGGAATTCTGGCTATTTGATGAACAGCATTTCTTGATAGGTTGGCAGTGGCCAGAAACTATCCGCTATGTTGCTTTCAAGTGCGTCCGCATACTTGCGAACCTCATCCATCAAAGGACGAATGGTTTTTGCACAATACTGCATCTTTTCTTCAGTCGTTGAGAAGTCATGCTTGTCCAGGACGGTACTAAGCTGAGTCGTCGCCGCGACCATAGAGTTCGTCAGGTCTGCGATTTTCTTAGCACTCTCCGTTTCAAAATTGACACCCAGGCTACTCAAGTTCGCAATCGTAGAAGCCAACTTTGACAAATACTCGACGGCTGCCGGGTAAATCATGGTTTTTGCCATACTAATCACGAGCTTGGCTTCCACTTCAATGGAAAGAATATATTGCTCTGCATACACTTCAAAGCGGCTTTCCAATTCAACCGGGGTCAGGACTCCCGTTTTTTCAAACAGGTCTTCGATATATTCCTCTTTGAGCGTTGGCAAGGCATCCGCTGTGGTGCGCAAATTGGCTAAACCGCGCTCTTCAACTGCCATTTTGTGCCATTCTTCCGAATAGCCATTGCCCCCAAAGACGACTACCCCATGTTCTTCCATGACTTCTTTGAGGATCGTGATGATCGCTGTACTGAGTTCCAATCCTTTGGATAGTTCAGTTTCCAGACGATTGCCGATCCAATCTAGAGAGTCCGCCAGCATTGTATTCAGCACAATCAACGGACCAGACACAGACTGGTTTGATCCAACGGCTCGAAATTCAAACCGATTCCCTGTAAATGCAAAGGGGGAGGTGCGGTTGCGATCGCCCGCATCTTTCGTCAGAAAAGGCAATACATCAACACCCAGATCCATCACGCCTTTCTGTTTAGACTCTGTCACCGTTCCGGTTTTAATCTGCTCAAAGACTTCTTCTAATTGCGAGCCTAAATAAACCGACATGATGGCAGGCGGTGCTTCATTGGCACCCAGCCGATGATCATTGCTGGCAGTAGCAATGGCAGCACGCATAAGCGAACCATATTTATGCACCCCTCGAATCACGGCTCCGCAAAACACTAAAAACTGAGCATTATCGTGGGGGGAATCACCGGGATCGAGCAGGTTGCCTTGGGTCGCATTCCCTACAGACCAGTTGACGTGTTTACCAGACCCGTTAATTCCGGCAAAGGGTTTTTCATGGAGCAGGCACATGAAGCCATGCTTTTTAGCGGTGTGCTTTAGAACGGTCATGATCAACTGCTGGTGATCGCTTGCCACATTCGCGGCTTCAAAGTAGGGAGCAATTTCAAACTGACCCGGAGCCACTTCATTATGTCGGGTCTTGGCAGGAATCCCCAGCTTATAGAGGGTTTCTTCCACGTCTTGCATAAAGACTTGCACCCGTTCTGGAATGGCACCGAAGTAGTGATCGTCAAATTCCTGCCCCTTAGCGGGGGCTTTACCGAACAAGGTGCGCCCTGCCAGCAGCAGATCGGGGCGCTGGCTGGCAAAGTTGGCATCAACCAGGAAATATTCCTGCTCAGCCCCACAGCTAGAGTTCACATGGGCAACCTCTGTATTGCCCAACAGGGTCAAAACCTTGCGAGCCGCTTTGTCCATCGCGGCGATCGATCGCAAGAGGGGGACTTTTTTGTCCAGGGCTTCCCCCGTCCAGGATACGAATACCGTCGGGATACACAAGGTTGAACCGTTATCGGTCTCCATAATGTAGGCTGGGCTAGTCACATCCCAACCGGTATATCCCCGTGCTTCAAAGGTGTCCCGAATGCCGCCGTTGGGAAACGAAGACCCATCTGGCTCACCTTGAACGAGAACTTTGCCAGAGAATTCTGAAATGACGTTGCCGTCTCCCTGAACGGAAATGAAACCATCGTGTTTCTCGGCGGTCAAGTTTGTCATGGGGTAAAACACGTGGGCATAGTAAAGTGCCCCTTTTGACATTGCCCAGTCTCTCATTGCGGTCGCAACAGCATCAGCAACGGAGGGGTCAAGCTTCTCACCGGTGACAATCGTTTTTTTGATCGATTTGAAGACGGTCTTGGGGAGACTCGCCTGCATTTTGCTGAGGTTGAAGACATTCTCTGCCCACATTTTTTCCAGGGGTTCTGGAGTTTTTGGGGGCAAACATTCCCGATTGGTGATCTGATGAATGGCTTGAACCCGGGCTGCATTTCCACTCATGACTTATTCCTTAAAGGCTAATCGCTTGATAGTACTAAAAGTAGACCTTTGAAATAGCTAGTAGAGATACAAAAGCAGGCTCAAAAGCCAAGCCGAGAAAAAATTGGGCAATGTTGGAAAGCGCAGAATGCTCCACAGCATAGCCTTGAGAGCCTAAAAAAAAGGGCTACCCAATGTGAGAATGAGCAGGTTGCTCAAAAAACGGGTTAATTTTTCTAGAAGTAAACATTAGGTGTTACTAAAATCGAGAAACTTAGCCTTAGATCTGAGATTTAAAGGTTTCATTCTATAGGGCGATGTGACTTGAATTAGGAGGAGAAAACTTGTTCCCCCTTCCCAATTTGTTCAGAGATCAAATCGAATTTCTATAGAAACCTTTAATTAATGTGGCAGTGTAAACCTGACCAACTTAGAAACTCGTCGTTTTTCCTGATGAAAAATCTCCAGTTCTCAACTTGGATGGGGTTTAGCTTGAGACTGCGAATCAGTAACACCTAACGAATTGGAGTAATTCAAGCTTTCAACTTGATCATACGGATAATATCCACTAACTTCATCCATTTGTTGTACTGGCAACTACAAAATGGACGTGATAACATGCCTGGGCATCGAGTAATAGCGGTTTTCAGACAAGTGCCCCACAGGTGCCACCTTTAGATTCATGCGAAACAATGGATCGGTGTGGTGTACACAAATGAAAATGGAGTGATGTTTCAAATGTGTGGTCGGTGTCTGGTAGGGGCAGTCAGCGTAAGCTGTCGCGCCAGGTTGCAGGAGGCATGCCTAAATGCCGCTTGAATGCTCGGTTAAATGCAGCTTCTGACTCGTACCCCACCTGGGTTGCAATCTTTGCCATGGCTGCATCTGAACTTCTTAGCAGGTTCACCGCTAGCTGTAGCCGCCACTGGGTTAAATATTGCATGGGTGGCTGGCCCAGTAGTTGAGTAAAGCGAGTCGCCAGCGTCGATCGCGAAACTCCTACCTGCCCAGCCAACTCTGTCACCGTCCAGTTATGCTCAGGGCGAGCATGGAGCAAATCCAGTACCTGACCCACAATTGAGTCATTCAGTGCAGCCAGCCAGCCAAGCGGCTGTTCGGACATCTGCTGCATGTGGTTGCGAAGAATTTCCACAAACATCAACTCGGTTAACCGTGCCAGCAGACAACTACTGCCCGGGCGATCGCTGAGCGTTTCTTGAATGATGTAGCGAACTCCCGTTTCTAATAGCGGAGAAATTGGCTCTGTGGAGACTGAAATATGCATCAGGAGCGGTAGGGTTCGCAGGAATGGATTGAATAACGGTTCATCACACAGCAAAAAGCCACAGACAAGCTGTGTCAGCGCTCCATTTCCGCCATATTTCAAGACTGGCATATCTGTCCAGGGCTGATCAGGAAGAATATCTCCGACTGGAATCGGCAGTTTGCCGGGCTGGTTGCTCAACGTATGAGAACTGCCATAGGGAAAAACAATGATATCGTCCTTAGCAAGCGGTTGGGCTTCAGAGTATCCCTCCATTTCGACCCAACAGGTACCCTCAGCAACGATGTGAAACGCAACAATTCGCTGAGAGGCGGCTTGCAGCAGTGCTGCCAACTGAGGCGGTGGTGGCGTTTCAATACTCCAGGGGGCAGAGTATTCGGTACGAAATCGGACACCACCCGAAAGGCGAATGACTCGAAGCACATCAGAGAGAACATCCATAGCGCTCTTAAGAATTCTGAAAACCGATTCTAAAACTGTTCATCCAGCACAGCCACATTAATAGGTTTGGCGTTTCAGTCAAAAACTCTAGCGTTTCAGTCATTGCACATCCCATCCTCATAGTCAAGTATAGAGTTAAGCGTGTGTGGCTCTTGCATACAAAAGTATACATATTCCGTTTACCCTTTCTAGATCGGTTTTGGGGCAGACATTTTGAGCGTCGCCCGATCGCAGTCGTTCCCTTAGCACTGTGGTGCAATTGTTGAAAATCCTTGTTCTTCTCTAGTTTCTCTCGATTGGCAGGTACTTTATGGAAGCCACTCCTGATGCGGATTAGAGCATAGAGGTTTAGACCGTGGGCGATCGCTTGGGGATTTTCTGCCAAATGGATTTGCCAAGCGCTAAACCCGTACAAAATTTCAAGAATTGCACATTGAATTAACACGCCCAAAGCTCTGTTTTTAATCGATCAAACTGATCATCAATCACTTTAGAAATCAATTCCTCTTGACCTGGAGAAGACACATGTTGGAATTACAAACCCCCATAGCCCATCAATTTGTTAAGACCTGGATAGAACGTGCTAAAGACTTAGGTTCTCAATTTGCAGAACGTCGCACCGATGCCAACGAAAACGATCGCTTTGTAGCTGAAAACTTTGCAGATTTGAGGCAGCATGGATTTGTTGCGGCTGGCGTGCCTACCGAATTAGGCGGTGGAGGCGCAAGCTACGTCGAGATGTGTGAAGTCCTGCGTGAGCTTGCCCATCATTGCAGTTCAACAGCACTTGCCTTTGCCATGCATACCCATCAAGTGATGATCCCTGTCTGGCGTTGGCATCATCAAAACGCTCCGGTTGAGGGGTTGCTGCGACGAGTGGCAATGGAACAAATTATTCTGCTCAGCAGTGGTGGCTCGGATTGGTTGCAAGGTTCCGGTACGGCAACTCGTGTGGAAGGGGGTTTTCGGATTAACGGCTGTAAAGTCTTTGCCAGCGGTGCCCCCGCTGGTGATTTGCTCATGACCAGTGCCGTATACGATGATCCAGAGGCTGGCGCTACCGTTTTGCATTTTGCCATTCCTGTCCATGCTGAGGGAGTCAAAATCGATCCCATTTGGTACGCAATGGGAATGCAGGGCACCGGTTCCCATAACATTCTGTTGGCAGGCGTGTTTGTGCCTGATGCAGGCATCGCGCTGAGGCGACCCCAGGGTGAGTGGCATCCTCTGTTCCACACGATCAGCATGGTGGCATTTCCCTTGATCTATTCCGTCTATGTGGGCGTGGCAGAAGCCGCACGAAACTTAACGGTGCAATTGATTCAGCAACGCCCGGAAAATGACCACATTTGCTACCTGGTCGGTGGCATTGAGAATGAACTTATGGCTTCGAGATTGGCATTGCAACATATGATTACAGTGGCAAATACCAGTCAGCCTGGATTTGATACCACCAATCAAATCATGATCGGGCGCACGTTAGCAGCGCGTGCTGTGCTAAGCGTTGTTGATCTGGCAATGGAAGCGACGGGTGGCACTGCTTTCTATCGTTCGTTGGGTTTAGAACAGTTGTTCCGCGATGCTCAAGCCGCTCGTTATCATCCTTTACGAGAAGGTGAACAGCGCCGATTTGCAGGACAAATTGCCCTCAATAGACAATCTCAAAAGTAGGCGTTGCTGCTTTTGGGTATGATCTGAATCATTGGGAACAATGGGCAAAACCAGTTCAACCTGCTGATCTGATAGGTGATACTCCACTGCTAAGTAGGTGGGACTAATTAAATATTAAGGACTGGGTAGGTTGTCCCTATGATGAAAAAGTAAAGTGCGGTGAGACAAGACACCCCATAAGCTTGAAGTATACAAACCCAACAAGCGAGGAAGACTTGTATGAAACCCACCGCACAAAGAAGATCATATACCGGTGAAACAGTGTATGTCGGCATTGATGTTCACAAACGAACCTATTCG
>NZ_JBXBCF010000072.1:0-92288 GCF_056784235.1 Kovacikia sp. CALU 1929 | reverse complement strand
CAGGAGAACAACCATGTCTGACAAAATCGCTCAATCCCATGACACCAGCGTTGAACTGTCCGAGCAAGATTTAGATGAAGTTGCCGGTGGGGTTGCGCTTTCCCTCGCAGGTGCCAGCGGTGTCGCTTTCGGTAACAACTTTGCTGCTACCGTGAACACCACCGAAACTCAAGCGATTTCAGTACCTGGGTTCAACCTCGCCGCTGGTCAAGCCACCTCTGCTTCCATTGCTGGTTAATTTTCCACTTCTCTCCAATGGATGCTTCAAAGTCACCCTTGCCGTTGCGGTAAGGGTTTGACTTTTAGGGAGTGCTTTAAAAGCCCAACTCCGGGTAACATTGGCGACTGTAAGACGCGACCACCATACAGGCAAAACCTGCCCGTAGCCTGCGGCAACAGCCTAGCCTATAGCATGGCTGCGCTTAGAACTTGGCGTAAACTTACCCACTGTTCCTGGCACCTGGAAACCTGAAACCCTGGTTGACTGACAAGTCTTGGTGGTGCCGGGATATCCATCAGGAAATCAATTTCTTGGCTTATCGCTCAAGTACTCTCAAGAGTACTGGGCAAGTACTTCAGTCCATTTGAATGGACTTCTAGTGTTAGCCCTGAATTTAAATTTAGTGGGTGAACTTAACTTTTCTGAACTCCTCTTAGCTTCCCCTAGCATTGCCATCAATCCAACTCCTGGATTTACCTCAGCTTTTCTAGATTGTGAGCCGTTTGAATCTTACCTATAGTAGGGACAACCAATCAATCCAGTGGGATTCAAGCTCTCCCCAGTCCACCATCTACTGGTCAACTCGCCCCTCATACCTATTCTCTGGAGGTTTCTATGCTACCGCTCTTAGCGTTCTTTGGAATGTACAGCCTGATCCATATTTTCTTTCTCAACTCGCTCTTTGATTACAATCGATAACTCGGTAACGTTACAACTGGTTATGCATCAATTTTGAAAACCCTCACCGTTCTGGTGGGGGTTTAACGTTTGAATAGGGTTTGGATAGGGTTTCAAAATAGCACCTCAACTTTCCTGAACTCTTCTGAACTCCCCTCATGTTTTCAAAGCATTTAAGCGAATTGAACTCCTGGATTTACCTCAGCTTTCCTAGATTGTGGTTAGCCTGAACCCTGCCTATAGTAGGGATAACAAATGAATCAAGCGGTTCACAACCCAACCGATTCACCCTCGATTAAACACAACAGGAGAACAACCATGTCTGACAAAATCGCTCAATCCCATGACACCAGCATCGAACTGTCCGAGCAAGATTTAGAAGCGGTCGCTGGTGGAGTTGCATTTTCCCTCGCAGGTGCCAATGGAGTGGCTTTCGGTAACAACTTTGCCGCTACGGTGAACAACACCGAAACTCAAGCGATTTCAGTACCTGGGTTCAACCTCGCCGCTGGTCAAGCTACCTCTGCTTCCATCGCTGGTTAATTTTCCCTTCTCACTTGAACACATCACTACTTACTCTCAATTCATTCTTACCAGGAGAACAACCATGTCTGACAAAATCGCTCAATCCCATGACACCAGCGTCGAACTGTCCGAGCAAGATTTAGAAGCGGTCGCTGGTGGAGTTTCATTTTCCCTCGCAGGTGCCAGCGGTGTTGCTTTCGGTAACAACTTTGCTGCTACCGTGAACAACACCGAAACTCAAGCGATTTCAGTACCTGGGTTCA
This sequence comes from Kovacikia sp. CALU 1929, assembly GCF_056784235.1. Taxonomy (NCBI): domain Bacteria; kingdom Bacillati; phylum Cyanobacteriota; class Cyanophyceae; order Leptolyngbyales; family Leptolyngbyaceae; genus Kovacikia; species Kovacikia sp. CALU 1929. The sequence goes on along the minus strand of NZ_JBXBCF010000072.1, from coordinate 90,602 downwards.
ACCTCGCCGCTGGTCAAGCCACCTCTGCTTCCATCGCTGGCTAAATTTTTCCTTCTCACTTGAACACATCACTACTGACTCTCAATTCATTCTTATCAGGAGAACAACCATGTCTGACAAAATCGCTCAATCCCATGACACCAGCGTTGAACTGTCCGAGCAAGATTTAGATGAAGTTGCCGGTGGGGTTGCGCTTTCCCTCGCAGGTGCCAGCGGTGTCGCTTTCGGTAACAACTTTGCTGCTACGGTGAACAACACCGAAACTCAAGCGATTTCAGTACCTGGGTTTAACCTCGCCGCTGGTCAAGCCACCTCTGCTTCCATCGCTGGCTAGAACTCGCTTAAGAAATCGGGTTTCTGTTGTGGAAGCGCCAGAAAGGAACCCGATTTCTGAAATTAGATGACCGAACTCAAAAAAATGCTCAATCTCATTACACAACCACGGGAGAACAATCATGTCTGATAAACTCGTTCAATCTCAAGAAAGTGGCATTGAACTTTCTGAGCAGGATTTGGAAGCAGTCGCCGGTGGCGTCGCTGGTGTCAGTGTTGATATTGGTACGATCGCTCAAGGGAGTGAATTAGCGTTCACGAATACTCAGGCATTTACAGGTGCTTTCTCCAATGGGATTGCATCCGTGGGTGCGGGTGTTGGTGCAGGGGTGGCAGTTAGCGTCAATAAGCCATCTTTACCCAGTTTTTAGCGATCGCTAATCTGCTGGAGGCTCTTCCGGGTTGGTGGTTAAATGTATCTCACGATCCAAAACTAATCGCTTCGGAATCCTGCAATCGCTGATTTTACTCTTTTATCAGCTCGCGACCTATCCGCATCAAGCGCTACTACCTGAGGGTGGTAGCGCTTGCGTTATATAGCTATCATCTGGTTGCTTAGTACATTGGGGGTTGAAGGGGGTGCGGGGGCGCTGCCCCCAGCCAGGGGTTTCACCGCTGCACCCCGTCCTAAATCAGGTGGCTATGATTATAACTACCGTTACGGCGTTGCTGATTTTGGGTATGAATTGAGAGTTGTATGAATTGAAGCTTGGTTCCTGCTATTTAGCACCACCACCGTTACGAAAGAGCTTTTAGGGATCATGGATGGTAACTTCATCAGCCACTGCTTTACATCCCTGGATTCTCCCATCCGTTCGGTGGGATTGTTATTGGAGCGTCAGATGCGATCGCCAATCGAGTCGCCTGAATTAGCCCATCCCCTGCTTCTGAAGCCAATTCCTCTAAAGTCAAATGGGTCAAAGCCAATACCACCAGTGCCGCCTGAGGAAGATGGTTCAGCTCACTTCTGTACATTCCATCAAAGCGCTCTAAATTGCTTGCTGCTGCCTGCACAAGTGCCCCCAATACCTCAAAGGCACCGTCTGATAGGGGTGGCTGACCTCGATAGTTTTGTAGCCGTCCACCTTGCCGATAATTTGGAAACGATTCCAATCCGACAAACCGCAAAAACCAGTCAGCTTGATAGCGCCCTGTGGCAGCCACAATCCCTCGGTAGTCAGCAATGAGTTCATCCAACAGGTTATTGCGCATGGAGCCAACCGTGCGATAGGTCAAGTAATGAGTACACTCATGCTCCAGGCGGATTGTCAGGGATAGACGTTGCCATTCTGCCTCCTCCAATCCCATCTCAGAAGCAGGCACGGCACTATAGGGACCACCGCTCAAAATAATGAATCGATCTTGATAGAGGGCTTTTTGAGGGATCAAACGCTGGAATTCGGTAGCCCAATCAGCATCAGAGCAATTCGTTGGGTTGGCAATTTCCCACTGGTGGCGATGCTGGCGAATCCGATCCCAATTATTGAATCCAGAAACGATACAAGATCCCATCGAATCAGGCACAGGCTGGGGTTCGTTTCGTCTAGCAAAAGCCTGCACCAGGGCAACAAAATCCATCCGATCTTTGGCAAGCAAGACGGGAATTGCCCCAGCCAGACTGTGATGAATCCATAGCTCCAATTGGTCTGGCTGTTGCAAGACCAACCCCGTTGCTTCGGGTACCGTGTCAGTTAAGTCGCCTTTGCGCGTGACTGCGCGATACGCTTCCGTTTGGCTAATTCCTGCTTGAATTGGAAATTGCAACTGTCCGAGTCGCGGCTGCAACGCCTGAAAGGTGCCAATTTGTTGGGCGATCGCAGCATACTGCATCCATGTAGCGACGTGCAGTTCAGGCTCCAAAGGGAAATTTAGAGGCAGATTCAGACAACGTTGATCAAAGACATTTTCATTGTAGGCAAGCAGTTCCTCTACCTGTGCGGTGTTGGCACCATAGGCTGTCAGTACCCTTGCTCTCAGTTTCTGTCTATGTGGGCGAAGCATATACCGGGTGTCAGGTGCCAATTAACGACCAGACCACCTTAATTTAGACAATACGGACGGAGATGATTGAGGTTTTTTGTCTGGCTCAAGCACTTGATTTGCAACTTTTTGTAATTCTTGAGTGAGTAGATGATCCGGGTGCCGCAGGCAGAAAATATCGCTACTCGCCAGCTTCATCATCTCATCGCAGTTAGGTAAAATCCCTGCAACAGGCGAATTGTAAGTCTTTTCAACGAGTTGCCGCACCTCATCAAAATTTAAACTTTGTAATGCCCGGTTAACCAACAGCAGCATTTTAGGAACCTTTAATTTCCGAGCTAACTCTACCGTGACAGCAGTGCCCTGGAAATCCTGGCGATCGGGACGAAGAATGATGATCAGGGTGTTAGAAATTGTAATCGAAAGCAGGGTTTCTTCGTTGATGCCGGGATGGGTGTCAATAAATAGATAGTCTAAGTTGAGACTACGAATAAGCTGCCGAAACCCATCATTCAGCAGACGCACGTTATAGCCATCTTTCAAGATCCGCGCAATTTCGCCCGGTTTAACACTGGAAGGAATCAGGAAAATATTGCCATTGGCTTTGGTCACTGGGTCAGGTGTGACGTTATAAGCACAGTCTTCAATCTTGCAACGCCCCCACAAATAATCATTCAGCGTGAGTTTAATCTTTTCTACATTCAGCCCAAAAAGAATATGAATTCCTGGGGATTGAATATCCGTATCAACGATACCAACCCGTTTTCCCATACTGGCAATGATGGTTGCCAGGTTAGCAGTTGTGTTTGATTTTCCAGTCCCGCCCCGAAAGGAGTGAATAGATACAATTTGGGACATGACACACCTCTACCTATAAAAGAATGATGGAGTTTCGCTAATCAACCAATTCACATGTTCCATCCTGGACGATCGCCATCAATGAGTATTGAACAAGGGATCTTCAGGAGAAACCTGCTTTACCTGTATCATTTTTGACCTAATTTTTTCGCAATACTGGGCCCACAACACTTGTTTATTGAAATTACTATAAGCAACATCAGCAGTAATTACCATATAGGGATCTTAAGTAAAATTCAGGTTTAAACCTCATCTAAGTTGAGAACTGGAGATTTTTCTAAGGAAAACCTACAAATTTCTAAGTTGGCGAGGTTTATGCTTTGAATTTAGCCGTTCAGATCCCCGACCTCTTGAATCAGTCGGGGATTTTGCGTTGTGAAGACGCATCGCAAGGATTAGCCAGCTACCCCCTATGGAAATGTATGGGTAGAAGCGTTCTTCAGCAAAAGCAAAGACTTTTCAACCATCTGCTTATGCCCTTTAACTGAGTTTTTCTGAACTCTCCTGAGTTCTCCTCGATTTTTCCAACTAATTCAAAATAGCTAAACTCCTGGATTTATCTCACAACTTCTAGATTGTGAGCGAACTACATCCTACCTATAGTAGGGACATCAAAGGAATCAAGCAGTAGCCAACCCGTAGTTATAACATTTGGATTTTCGATTTTTGATTCGCCAAATAGCTGCCCAGCCGCTGCCGTTCACGTAAGAAATAACCAATCTTGAGAATTAGAAGCTCCGACTAGGAGGCAAAGATGGAAGTTCAAGTTGCCTGGAAAAAATTACTGACACATCTCGCCATTTGGCTGGTAATTGAGTTTATTATGACCCTGACCGGGCTAAACGATCTGTCAAACTATAGCGAGTTTGTTCTTCAACAGAACACAGTTGAATTCCGGAGAGTATAAACCAGATTGGACAATTTTGGTTTAAGAAAGTATAAATGCTTGGTTGGGAGTCGGAAGTCAGGAGGCAGGAGGCAGGAGACACAATTACAAACCCCTTGTGGGTTCTAACTCTTAGCTGTTTTAGGCAGGATATGCCGTCTGTGCGTGAGAAGCGCGACTAGCCAACCTCTTTTGAAAACCCCTCAATTTTCCTAAACTTTTCTATATTTACAATTGTTTTGGAGATTCCTATAGTACTGGGTACAACCAATACAATTCAGTTGAGAACTCTAGCGCTTTCGCTGTAACCATTTGTAAAGATTGATGATTCATAGCTAAGCAACGCTTGGTCAGTGTCAGTTAGCAAGGACAAAAGCGTTAAAATTCGTTCCACTCACAGATTAAATCAGGAGAATTCTATGTCAGCCGATAGCCAGGAAGATAGACAAGGGTACGAGGACAGCGGGTCAGCAGAGATAGAGCGATCCACCGAAACGGAGATATCGGACGAAACCCTGGAAGCGGTGGCAGGCGGAGTTGCCGCAAAAGCACAATCGGAGAATCCCCCGATTGATAAAGATTCGTGGGATTCCCCGATTGATGAAGATTGAGTTGCAGCGGATTCTGACGGAAATTGTTTCATCGATTAAACAATCTTTGTCCGCTCGTTAAAGTTTGTTTGCGTTTGATGACCCTGTTTGCTTAACGAACGGCGAAGATGACACAACATCTCGCATGGTGTTTTCCTGAATCTCAGCTAAACAGACAGCGTTATCTCGATGGTCCATTTGCAGCAACTAAACATCCTCGTGTCGTTAGTAAGCATAAGGTGTTATGGGTTATGACAGAAGTTCTACTTAAAGAATTAAGTAATAGCGACATTAACTGGATGATCGCTACTGGAAAGCGCGAGGAAATTGCAGCAGGCGAGGTTCTGCTTGATCACAGTCAAGCGGCTAACAACCTGTACCTCGTTCTAGAAGGGGCGTTGACCATTGCTGTCCCCCAGGCTGAAAGCGACCCCTTAGCGGTTGCGTTTTCAGCTTTAGAAGGGCGAGAAACCACCGAACGAGAGATTGCTCGATTATCCAGCGGTGAACTGGTTGGCGAAGAATGCTTTCTGGATGCTCGTGCCCCTTTTACGATTGTCCGGGCACTGGAAGATTCGCTCGTATTATCCATTCCTCAACAACAGATCGCGGCAAAACTACAGCAAGATATCAGTTTTGCGGCTCATTTATATCGGGCGATCGCCATTCTCCTATCGAATCGGTTGCGGTCTGTGGTCAACCAGCTTGGCTACAGCCGATTTGCTCAAAGCGCTCAAATTAGAGAAGTCCTATTTGTATTTGGTGAGTTAAGCGACAGCGATATCGATTGGATCGTTGCTGAAGGGCAACGGGAAGAAGTCCCGGCGGGCAGAATTCTGATCCACAAAGGCAGACCCGTTGACGGACTGTATATTCTGCTGAACGGAACCATGACCGTCTCGATCTCTGATGAGGAGAACAACCCCTTAGCGATCGTGTTTGCATCGCTAGAAGATGATAGTGACTCCAGCCGCGAAATTGCTAGATTGCTGCGGGGCGATATTGCAGGAGAAATGCCCTTTGTAGACGATCGCCCACCGGAAACCACCATTAAAGCCCACGAAGACTCACTGGTGTTAATGGTTCCCAAGCAACAACTCGTGGTCAAACTGCATCAAGACGAGGTGTTTGCAGCTCACTTTTATCGAGTCATTTCAATTTTGCTGTTAAACCGATTGCGAGACATCAGCAGCCGTCTGGGATATGGCAGACGCATCTATGACGAAGGGCGGCCCTTGGACGACGGCATCGACTACGAAGAAGAGTTAGACTTCAACGTTTTAGATCACGTTTCACTGGCTGGAGCCAGATTTGACTGGCTGCTGAAACGCCTGAATGTTAAGGGCGCTTAAAGGTTTGAGGCGGGTGAATGGAAACTTCCAGTCATTCACATTCATTTATAACGAGTTTAAGGTAATGGCAGATGTTAGACCAAAAACGAAATCTATTTAGGAAAGAATCTTTAGAGCGTTTATCTTCTCCTGAACAGTTAGACCAACTAATGCAAGTGGTTGGTCCCAAATCCTGGTTGCCCTTAGCCGCTTTGGGTGGATTAACGTTTGTCGCGATCGTCTGGAGCATTGTTGGACGAATTCCAATAACGGTAACGGGGCAAGGGGTATTGGTTCGTCCCCAAAAGGTCGTGGCAGTACAAACACCGGGTTCTGGGCAGATATTGACGATCAACGTTCAACCAGGGGCATCGATCAAAAAGGGGGAGGTGATTGCCACGCTTGATCCCGATCCCGATCTCAAAAAGCAACTCCAGCAGGAATTCAATAAACTCTCAGAACTCCAGCAACAGAACGAACAGGCCAGCTTTCTTCAGCAGCAGCGGTTGGACCGGGAAGGAAAGACGACCGTTCAGCAGCGCCAAACGCTTTTAAGCAGTTTACAGAATTCTCAGATTCAAACTCCCATCTTGAGAGACAAGGAACTGGAATCACTGCGAGCCGATCGGCAAAACTTACAGCAACGGGTACAGGCACTTCAAACGTTACTGCCCGTGCTTCAGGAGCGATTAAAAAGGCGGCAGCAAATCTTTGCCGAGGGAGCCATTCCCAACGAATTGGTTTTGCAGGCGCAACAGGAATACCTCAACAACCAGGCAGTTCTTGCCGATGCTGAGTCCCAATTGAAGCGGATGGACTCGAGAGAAGCGGATGCTGAACGACGCTATTTAGACAATTTGACCAGTATTTCTGGGTTGGAAGCTCAGTTGCGGGCATTAGACAGCCAGGAAACGAGTTTGGCTCAACAATCTCTGGAATCTACCAATACCCGGCAGAACCAGATTCAAGAAGTCAAGCGCAATATTGCCCGCCTGGAAGTGGAGCTACAAGAAAAAAGTAAGATTCGGAGTGGGTATAACGGCAGAGTTGAAGAAATTGCCGCCAAACCAGGGCAGGTGATCGCGGCTGGCAGTAGTATTGCGACCTTAAATGTGGCAACCCCATCCGATAAGTTAGTCAGCGTTACCTATTTTACGGTTCAAGATGGCAAGCGAATTAAGCCTGGAATGCCGGTTCAAGTGACCCCCAGTATCGTGAAGCGTGAGCGATTTGGCGGGGTTATTGGAGCGGTCACCAGTGTTTCATCCCTGCCTGCAACCCCTCAAGCCGCATCGGTTTTGATTGGCAATGAGGAAATGGTGAAAAGTTTGATGTCGGGCGATCGCAACATTGAAGTGTTTGCTCAACTGGAGGAAGACCCCGCTACCCACAGTGGCTACAAATGGTCTTCCTCGAAGGGACCGGAGCAGAAAATTTCGGCTGCCACAACCACGACGGTGCGGGTCAAAGTGGGCGAGCAAGCTCCGATCAGTTACGTCATTCCCCTATTCAAGTCAATGACGGATAGTTAACTCATTCCTTATTAAGATCGCCCGCTCCTTTTAGGAGATCAATCAGTCCTATGGCAAGCATTTTGGGTTTAAAACTGTTTGAGCAAAGCACCCCTGGCAGGGTCAAAACTCCAACTCTGCTGCAAATGGAGGCGGTCGAATGTGGTGCCGCTGCTTTGGGGATTATTTTGGGATACTACGGTCGGATTGTGCCGCTGCCAGAACTGCGTCAAGAGTGCGGTGTCTCCAGGGACGGGAGTAAGGCTTCCAACGTTGTGAAAGCCGCAAGACGTTACGGTTTACAGGCAAAGGGTTTGCAAAAACCGCTGGATACGCTGAACGATTTGCGCCCGCCCTACATTGTGTTTTGGAATTTCAATCACTTTCTGGTCGTGGAAGGCTTTAGCCCAGACCGGGTTTATCTGAATGATCCGGCAACGGGACCGCGATCGGTTTCTCTCCAGGAATTTGATCAGGCTTACACGGGCGTTGTCCTGGTCATGGAACCGGGTCCCGATTTTACCAAAGGTGGACGCAAACCCAATGTCATCGAAAGTCTGAGCCGCCGCCTGACCGGAGTGCAAGGTGCCCTTTTGTACAGCCTTTTAGCGGGACTGTTGCTCACCATTCCCCGGTTGGCAATTCCGGCTTTCACCCAGGTTTTTGTCGATGAAATTCTGGTGCAGGGAAGACAGGAGTGGTTGCGGTTGTTGGTGATCGGCATGTTGCTGACCGTCGTGTTGATCGGGCTTTTAGCACGCCTGCGGCTATACTATTTGCGTCGATTAATGCTAAAGCTTTCGGTTGGCATGTCGAGTCAATTTCTCTGGCATACCCTGCGATTACCTGTTGGATTCTATGCCCAGCGGTTTGCTGGAGAGATCAGCAGCCGCTTAGAAATGAACGATAAAGTCGCCAATATTCTGTCCGGTCGGCTGGCAACAACGGTCATTGATGGTGTCATGATTATCTTCTATGCCATCCTCATGTTTTTCTATGACTGGGTGTTGACGCTGATTGGCTTCTTTTTTGCTGCGATTAATTTCCTGGCATTACAGTTGGTTTCGCGTTCTCGCGTCGATGCCAACATGCGTCTGGCACAGGAGTATGGCAAAGTGTCTGGGGTGGCGATCGGTGGTATCCAAACGATGGAAACCGTTAAGGCATCCGGCTTAGAGTCAGATTTGTTCGCCAAATTTGCGGGCTATTATGCAAAGGCAGTCAATTCGCAACAGCAACTGGCACTGCAAAACCAGATTCTCGCCGTATTGCCGACTCTGCTGGGCACGTTAACGACTGCATCGATTCTGGTGGTCGGCGGGTTTCGGGTGATGAATGGCAACCTGACGATTGGGATGCTAATTGCCTTCCAACTTCTGATGGGAAGCTTCCTTGCACCCGTCAATAGTCTTGTCAACTTTGGCAGTACACTCCAGGAATTGGAAGGCGATCTCAGCCGCCTGGATGATGTCCTCCAAAACCCGGTGGATTCAGAAGCGGATCGCAAAGGCACGGACTATCGAGTGGATATGAACTCGTTCCGGTTGCAGGGGTATGTCGAGTTAAGAAATATCACATTTGGCTACAGCCGCCTGGATGGACCATTAATTGAAAATTTCAGCCTCACGGTTAGACCGGGAGAACGGGTGGCGCTGGTTGGTGGCAGTGGGTCGGGTAAGTCTACCCTGGCTAAGCTGGTGTGCGGATTGTATGAACCCTGGGAAGGTGAGGTTCTGTTTGACGGTAAGCCGCGATCGCAGATTCCCCGTTCGGTGCTTGCCAATTCGGTAGCCATGGTGGAGCAAGATATCTTTTTATTTGCTGGCACCGTTGCCGAAAACCTGACCCTCTGGGATGACACCGTTCCTCGCAATGATGTCATGCAAGCTTGCAAAGATGCAGCAATCAACGACTTAGTGCTGCTGATGCCTGGAGGATATGATGCAGAACTGATCGAATCGGGGGGGAATATCAGCGGTGGACAACGGCAACGGTTAGAGATTGCCCGCGCGTTGGTCAAAAATCCCTCGACCCTGGTTCTAGATGAAGCGACCAGTGCCCTGGATGCTGAAACAGAACTGATCATTGACCAGAATCTCCGCAGGCGGGGGTGTTCCTGTATTGTCGTTGCCCATCGTCTGAGCACCATCCGGGATTGTGATGAAATCATCGTTTTGGAACGAGGCAAGGTGGTTCAGAGGGGCACCCATGAAGAGTTAAGCCAGCAGGGAGGAAGCTACGCTCGTTTGATCCACTCTGAAGGCGGCGCGCTCCAGGAGAAAACCTATGCTTAAGCAACTGGACGATAAAGATTTGCAGCCCCAGCGATTCATCATTAAGAGTAATCAGCCTGTATTGCTCGATGACCCCGATGCATTTTGGCTGGTTCGCTCTGGCTCAATGTCGCTGTTTACCGTTGCCCTCGCCCAGGGCATTCCGAGTGGTGCCCGTCACTATCTGTTCAGCGTCACTGCCGCAGAAGCCTTGTTTGGATTTGGGATCGATTCAGATAGCGAGCAAAGCCGGGGAATTCTGGCAGTGGCGACGGAGGAAACCGAATTACTCAAATTTTCCCTCTGGCACCTGGGAGATGAAACCGTCAATACCCACTTTCCAGCCGTCAACTTACTGGAAAGCTGGATCCAGCATTTAAATGAAGCACTGAAGCCAGTTGCACCCACCTCTCTCAGTGTCCAGGCGATTGGTCGAAAATTCCTTTCTCTGACTCCAGGGCAAATCTTTCAACCCTTGAAAGGAACCGTTGCCTGGGTTCAGGTGCAACAGGGCAATGCCCACTGGATGGGATTTGAAGAATTTCCCTTAACGTCTACCTCTGCGGTCATGCCGTTAGGCAGTGGGATGTGGCTGCGGGCGGCTGACACGATCGAAATTGCCCTTCAGGAGACCCGTGAACTGGAGGATTTAGAGAGATTGGCGGACGGTTTAGAGCAGTTGCATCACTATTTCCGCCATTGTCTCTCTCGGATTGAACAACAGCAAACCGCCGCCGCTTTTCAACGGTTTCAAGAACGAGAACATCTGAATCAACAGGTAACAAAATCAACCCTGGGTGAACTGGCTTCGGTGCTGGAGCCGAAAGGGGTTGCCCCGCTGCCCGTCGAAGGAACAGACCTGCTAGTTGCGGCGGGGGCGATTGGCAGAGCCTTGGATGTCATAATTCAGCCACCGGCTCGCTCGGAAGAACTGAACCGGGTCAAAGATCCGCTGGAGGCGATCGCCCGTGCCTCCCGGTTACGGATGCGGCGGGTTCTCCTGTCAGGGCGCTGGTGGCAACAGGATAATGGACCCTTAATCGCTTACACCCTGCGAGATCACAATCCAGTCGCTTTACTGCCCGCTGCGTCTGGTCGGTATGAGTTGTTTGACCCGGTGACTCGCCAGCGGACTTTAATTAGTGAGGCGATCGCGACGACCCTGTCACCAGAGGCGTTCATGTTCTACCGTCCTCTGGGGGATAAGGTAAAGCGCCCACTCGATCTGCTGCTGTTTAGCTTAAAGGGGCATCAGACCGACATCATCTTGCTGATTGTCACCGGGTTGGCAGCCACCCTGCTGGGCATGGTGATTCCCCAGGCAACAGCGATTTTGATTGATAGTGCCATTCCAGACAGCGATCGCGGCTTATTGTGGCAAATTGGGCTGGCTTTGTTTGCCGTGGCGATCGGTCAATCTGCCTTTGAAATGGCACGCGGAGTCGTCAGTCTGCGAGTAGAAACCGCTGCCGATGCCACCCTCCAACCGGCCGTCTGGGACAATCTGCTGAATCTAAAACCCTCCTTCTTCCGGCAGTACTCATCCGGGGATATTCAATCCCGTGTTCTAGCCGTGGGCAAAATTCGGCGGCAGGTGAGCGGTGCCACCCTCCGCACTGTCTTTAGTAGCGTATTTGCACTGCTCAATTTGGGCTTGATGTTCGTATACAGTTGGCAGTTGGCGATCGTTGCTTGCATTCTGGCTTTTATCACCGTGTTTGTCACCGTCTCTTCCAGCATCCTGAATCTACGTCAAGTTCGTCCCTTACAGCAGATAGATGGATTGCTGCTCGGTCTAACTGTCCAATTGATGAATGGAGTCGCCAAACTTCGAGTGGCAGCGGCTGAGGAACGTGCCTTTGCCCACTGGGGGAAGAAGTATAGCCAGCAGAAGAAATTGCAAGCCAAATCCCAGCGAATTGATGACAGTGTGGCGGTGTTCAATGAAGTGCTGCCCACAGTCAGTGCAGTGCTCTTATTTTGGTTTGCGATTCTTTTTATTCAGCAATCCCAGGGGCGACCAGGGCTGGGACTGAGTGCGGGCAGCTTCCTCGCGTTTAATGCTGCGTTTGGCATTTTTATTCAAGGGGCAAGAGATCTCAGCAACACCCTGATCAGCACCCTGAACATCATTCCCCTCTGGGAGCGGGCACAAACGATTGTGAAAGCTGAGCCAGAGGTAGACTCCAGTAAGACCGATCCGGGTCGGCTCACAGGTCGGTTGGCGTTAGAGCATGTCACCTTCCGCTATCGCGAAGATGGACCTCTAATTTTAGATGATGTCAGCATCCATGCTGAGCCTGGGGAGTTTGTTGCAGTCGTGGGTCCTTCCGGTAGCGGCAAATCCACCGTGTTTCGGCTGTTGCTCGGATTTGAAACCCCCGCCTCTGGCACCGTATACTACGACGGTCAAGATTTAGCCGGGTTAGATGTGAATGCAGTCCGGCGGCAACTGGGGGTTGTTCTGCAAAATGGCAGGATTAGTACCGGCTCTCTGTTTGAGATCATTACAGGGGGAGCGCTGGTGACGATGGATGAAGCCTGGGAAGCCGCTAACAACTCTGGATTCGCGGACGACATCAAGCAAATGCCTATGGGAATGCACACCGTCATCAGTGAAGGAGCGACTAACCTCTCTGGTGGACAACGCCAACGACTGTTGATTGCTCGCGCTCTGGTATTAAAACCGAAAGTCATCTTAATGGATGAGGCAACCAGTGCTTTAGACAATAATACGCAAGCCGTGATCACCGAAAGCCTATCCAAAATGAACGCAACTCGAATTGTGATTGCCCACCGACTGAGCACGATTCGAGATGCCGATCGCATTTACGTCGTTGAATCGGGGCGAGTCAAGCAGGTTGGTAATTTTGATGAACTTGTACAGCAAGAAGGCGGGCTATTTGCTCGACTGGCAGCACGGCAGTTGGAGTAATCCTAAATGGATCGTCAGTAAACTTTTTATTGATTAAAAAGGGTGTTCATAGCTTATGGATTTATTCACAATCGGATTATGCCTAGTTTGTTTCCTCATCCTTATGTTCTTCTGGCTACCGGATGTCTTAAGAGGCTGAATGCCAGATTTAGATCCCAGACTGCTGCGAAGAAATCAGGGATTTACAAACCAGATCTTAAATGATTTCTAAACTTGTTCTTTTCTCCGTGACTTACCCCGTGCCTTCCCAAGTGTCCAAAAATTTTGCATCTCAATGGAGCCAACCATGCTGAAACCTCTTCGCTCAGCCTTGAACAACTTTAAGTTAGGTCAAAAATTGACCACTCTCTTACTTCTAGTCTTTGCAGCGGGAGTGGTCATGAGTGGGATTGCGTTGTCTCATATCCTCAATAACAGCGCTCAAAATGAGGTCAGTTCAAAAGCACTGATGCTAATGTCCACAATGATTTCAGTGCGCGATTACACCAGTACTCAAATTCAACCAGAATTAGCGGATCAGTTGGAAACAGAGTTCTTGCCTCAAACGGTACCATCCTACTCAGCGCGGGAAGTCTTTGAAAAGCTGCGTTCAAGTGATGGAGGTTACAAAGAGTTTTTCTATAAGGAAGCCACTCTGAATCCGACGAACTTGAGAGATAAAGCGGATTCGTTTGAAGCCCCCATTGTTGAACGGTTCCGCCAGGACTCCAATCTCAAAGAATTGCGAGGCTTTCGTGAATCTCCTGGTGGCAAACTCTTTTACATTGCTCGTCCACTCCCGATTTCTAAGGAGAGTTGCCTGAAGTGCCATAGCACCCCGGAGGCTGCGCCTAAGAGCATGATTGATCGCTATGGCGCAACGAATGGATTTGGCTGGAAACTGAATGAAATCATAGGCGCACAAATTATTTCCGTTCCCGCCACTACCGTTCTTCAAAATGCTCAAAAATCCACACTATTGCTGATGGGAGTTTTCTCACTGATTTTTGCCGCCACGATCCTGGCAGTCAATTTCTGGCTGAAGCGTTACGTTGTGCGTCCCCTCAATCGCATGGCGAGGGTTGCAGAGGCGGTCAGCATGGGCGATACCGAAGCAGAGTTTGAGCGCACCTCCAATGATGAAGTGGGTAGTCTGGCAGAAACCTTTTCGCGCATGAAGATGAGTTTGACCATGGCAATGCAACGGTTGGAACAGTACCGCAGCGGTCGTCGCAGTACCGATAGTAGCCGTCGCAGTATCGATCGCCCCCCCAATTCCCAGGATCAGATCTAATGCCGAAGGGAGGAGATAATGGGATTGCTCCTCGCTCCATAATTAGTTGGTGGAATGCGATCGCGCTTAAATAGAAACTAAATTGAAGAACATCCATTCGTTTCCCTGGATCTTCTCGATTGGCACCTATATTGATTTTTCAGTTCAGCAATCAGCCTGAACGGCAGCAAACCCCACTCAGGAGCTAACTGTGTTCAATCAACGCAAAGTGTCAAAAACCTCTACCGCGAATAGTTCTCATTCAGAGCAACCCAAACCAGACTCTAAATTAACAGCAGTAGGGGATACGGACACGGAGACGATTGAACTGTCTGATGAATTCCTTGAAAGCGTAGCGGGTGGATTGACAATCCCGCGAACAGCCTCCATCAACACTCACGCTTACTAACCTAACACTGTTCGGCTGAGACGTTTGGCGAGTGCTCAGTCGAGCTGTGCCCACACGAAGCTGGCAAAGCTCAATGAATTCCGCAGCAAATCTGGAAGGCTGGTCTGTTCCAGGTTGGATATCGTAGCGACAGACCAGATGCCATTTTAGGGTCTATGGGAGATAATAAAGCGAGATTGAGCCTTTGCCCCTCAGCCCGACCCATTTTTTCCCATGGAACCTGTCGAAGTTTTCTTCTCTTACTCGCACCGAGACGAGAAATTGCGCGATAAGCTGGCACTGCATCTCTCGATGTTGCAGCGCCAAGGCGTGATCAAATCCTGGCACGATCGCAAAATTAGTGCGGGGACAGAGTGGGCACAGGCGATCGACGAAAAGCTCAACTCCGCCGGAATTATTCTGCTGTTAATCAGCGATCACTTTCTGGCATCGGACTACTGCTATGACATTGAAATGCAGCAGGCAGTAGCACGCCATGAGGCGGGCACCGCCCGGGTGATTCCGATTATCCTGAAGCCCGTGGATTGGAGCGGCGCGCCCTTTAGTAAACTCCAGGCATTCCCGAAAGATGCCAAACCTGTGACGAAGTGGAGTAATCGGGATGAAGCCTTTGTCAATATTGCTGAGGGGATTCGGGAGGCAGCAAAGGCGATGGCGGAGGTTTTGCAAAACAGCCAGCCTGCTGTCCAGGCAGAGCCGCAACTGCCCCCTGGTGGAGTGGATTTGGAAGAGTTGGGGGGACAGGTGCCACTGGACTCTCCTTTTTACATCAACCGTCCCCCAATTGAGTCGCGCTGTTACGAGGCGATCGTCAAACCAGGAGCACTGATTCGGGTCAAGGCACCCCGTCAGATGGGCAAATCTTCTCTAATGCTGCGGATTCTTAACTATGCCAATCAGCAGGACTACCAAACGGCATCACTGAACTTTCAACTGGTCGATCGCGATTCTCTGAGTAGTCTTGATCAGTTCTTGCAGTGGTTCTGTAGCAGTATTACCTCAGAGTTAGGAGTAGAGGAGCGATTGGAGGACTATTGGAAGGGCAAGCTGGGCTGCAAAAATAAATGCACCAACTACTTTCAGCGTTACTTACTGGCTGAACTTCAGTCTCCGCTGCTGCTATGCCTGGACGAAGTCGATGAGGTATTCCAATATCCAGAAATCGCCACAGACTTTTTTGGGATGCTGCGGGCTTGGCATGAGGATGCCAAGATCAAGCCAATTTGGAAAAATCTGCGCCTGGTGATTGTGCATTCTAAGGAAGTGTATATTCCCCTCAACATCAACCAATCGCCTTTCAACGTCGGAGTTCCAGTCGAGCTGCCGCAGTTAACCCAACCCCAGGTGACGGATCTGGTACAGCGGCATGGGTTGAACTGGACAGACACAGAGGTAGCCCAACTGATGGGCATGGTCGGGGGGCATCCCTACCTGATACGGGCAGCTCTGTACCAAATTGCGCGGGGTGAAGTATCGTTGGAACACCTCCTGCAAGATGCCCCAACAGAAGGTGGACTGTATGGAGAGCATCTCCGACGACATCTGTTGAATCTGGAGGGAGATGAGAAATTGCTGGCAGCGATGAAACAGGTAATCGCAGTCAACCAGCCTGTTGCCATCAATACCAGCGAAGCATTTAAGCTAACCAGTATGGGATTAGTCTTGTTTAAGGGCAGTGAGGTGCAGCCTTCCTGCAATTTATATCGGCAGTACTTTCGGGAACGGTTGAGGGTGGGGGCATGAATTCTACATGGGAAGCTGGATATGACTATCAGGTGGGTGGTAGTTTGCCAGCCGATGCCCTGACCTATGTGCAGCGACAGGCAGATGAGCTTTTTTACCAGGCATTGAAGGCAGGGGAGTTTTGCTATGTGCTCAATTCCCGGCAGATGGGCAAGTCCAGCCTGAAAGTACAGACCATGCAGCGGTTGCAGGCAGAGGGAATCGCCTGTGCTGCGATTGACTTGACTCGAATTGGCACCTCAGACATGAAGCCAGAACAATGGTATAGCAGCGTAATCGATAGCATTGTTAGCAGCCTAGATTTGTATGAGACGTTTGACCTCTATACCTGGTGGGAGGAACATCGTTTGTTGTCGTTTGTGCGACGGTTTGACAAGTTTATGGATGAGGTATTGCTGGTCGCGATTCCGCAACAGATCGTTGTTTTCATTGATGAGATTGATAGTGTCCTCAGTTTGCCGTTTAAGCTGGATGACTTTTTTGCGTTGATTCGAGAGTGCTATAACCGCAGAGCCGAAAAACCTGAATATGGCCGTCTAACCTTTGCGCTGCTAGGGGTGACAACACCATCAGACTTGATGCAGAACAGACAGCGGACACCGTTTAATGTAGGTTGTCCGATCGAACTAATGGGCTTTCAGTTGCAGGAAGCGCAACCGCTGGCTCAGGGTTTGGCAGCAAAGTCCAGTAATCCCAATGGGTTGATGCAGGCGGTGTTGGACTGGACGGGAGGACAGCCGTTTTTAACTCAAAAGGTCTGCAAATTGGTGTTGAGTGCAGAAGATATGGCACCCGCAGGACAGGAAGCAACCTGGGTTGAAAACCTGGTACGCAGCAGAGTGATTGAGAACTGGGAGGCACAGGATACACCAGAGCATTTGAAGACGATTCGCGATCGCCTCCTGCTCAGTGGAGAAGAACGTACCGGACGGTTGTTGGGACTGTATCAGCAGATTCTGCAACAGGGGGAAATTGCAGCGGATGACAGTTCAGAACAGGTGGAGTTGCGGCTGATAGGCTTGGTGGTGAAGCGGGAGGGCAAACTGCGGGTTTACAATCGCATCTATCAGCAGGTCTTTAATCGAGATTGGCTGGAGCGATCGCTAGCAGAATTAAGACCCTATGCTGGAGCAATGGCAGCTTGGCTTGCAGATCGGGAAAAACTTTCATTTCTGCTTAGAGGTCAAGAATTGCAAGAATCATTGACATGGGCAGAAGGGAAACAATTGAGTGCTCAAGACTACGAATTCTTGAATGCCAGTCAAGCTTTAGATAGACAAGACACATTAGATACCTTGAAAGAAGTCGAGCGAGAAACAATCCGATTCGCACAGAGCTTAGTCGGTGAAGTCAGTAATCCCCCTGCGGTTATCAGAGAAATTTTGTTTTGGACAGAGGGGCAACCGATTTTGACACAAACGTTGATTCAGCTTATTCGGAGTGTTGAATTTTCTACCTCTGAAGGTGATGAAGCAGCCTGGGTTGAACAATTGGTACGCTCTAAAGTGATTAATGATTGGAGAAATCAAGTAGTCGCAGATCACTTAAATGAGATTTGCGAGCGCTTACTCCACGATAAAGACCACGCTTTCGGACTATTAACTACATATCAAAAAATAATATCTCACGAAGCTGAACTGATTGACAATGATCCTCTGGTGCTGGAGTTGCAAAAGTTGGGATTAATTATTGCCCAGCAAGGGCAGTTGAAAGTTGCAAACCGAATTTACCAATCTATTTTCAACCAAAACTGGACTAAACACGTATTAGACAATTTACGTCCTTACGCCAAGATATTTGCTGAATGGAAAGCATCAGGCGGACGAAAATCGCAGTTACTACAGGCACAGACATTAGACGAAGCTCTAGCTTGGGCAGCAAGTAAACCTCTAGATGAACAGGAATATCAATTCTTAATCATCAGTCAGCTATCAAATAAATTAGCCTTTCAATTAATTAGAGAGAATATTCAAGAACAAGTTCTCCAATCAGCTTATAAATTGATCAAAAAACTTAGAAATCCATTAGCCGTAATTAGTGCTGCCTTGGAATGGACTAATGGGGAACCATTTACAACCATTCAAGTCCTAAGACTGGTTTGCCAAACTGATTCTGATTCTGATTGTGTACTTTGGGTTGATCACGTTGTGAGATCACACTTAATCAACGACTGGGAAGTTCAGCCTGCTGCTATATATCTTAAAACTATTTGTGATCGTTTGCTTGTACATGAGCGTGTTTTCTGGATACTGGAAACGTACCGAGAAATCTTACAGGGAGAAGTCGTAACAAACAGAATTTCTCCAGAAAGTTTGCTTTTATTGGAATCAGGATTGATTATTAATCAACATGGAACTTTGAAAATTGCTAATCGTATTTTTGAATCCGTTTTTGGAGTAGCCTGGATTGAGCAAATATCAGCAGGTTTACGTCCCTATGCCCAAACATTTGCTCTTTGGCAGGCATCAAATGGGCAGAATCTCTCTCATTTTTTGCAGGAACAGCAAGTGCAAGAAGCGCTAAATTGGCAGAAGGATAAGAGCGAATATTTGAATCGCAACGAAAAACAATTTTTGATTTCCAGTCAGATATGGAATTTACCAGAAATCCAAAGTTCTCCTGAAGAAGTGCAGATTGTAGCTATTCAGACTGCTCAAAAGTTATTTGGAAAAGTAAAAAAGCCCCTAGTTGTCATTAAAGCCGTTCTATCCTTAACTAATGGGCAACCGACCTTAACTCACAAGGCATTTCAACTTGTATGTACAGCAACAGATTGGAGCACAAATGATGAAGAACAATGGGTTCTAAAATTGTTAGAACACCACTTAATTCAAAACTGGAAAACTCAGGGAGCTGCTGAACATCTGGGTATGGTTCGAGATCGCATGTTAAATCATCAACGTGCTTTCTGGATGCTGGAAACGTATCAAAGCGTCTTAACCTCAGAAAACGTTATCTCAAATCAATGTTTAGAGCAGCAAGAGCTAATTAAAATGGGATTAATTGTGGAGCAGCAAGGGAAATTGAAGATTGCCAACTCTATTTATCGAGAAGTTTTCAATACCAGCTGGGTTGTCCAAGAATTGAAAAATCTTCGCCCCTATGCCGAATCTTTTTCCGAATGGGAAAAAGCCAACGGAGAAGGTACTGCTTATTTACCGATCTCTCATTTACTAAATAGTGCAGAACTCCACAAAGCAATTGATTGGGCAAAAGATAAAAACCTTAGCGATCAAGAGCTTCAATTTTTAACTGCCAGCCAGATATGGAACTTACCAGATGTACAAGGTACAGTAGAGCAGATCCAAGTTGATGCCATTCAGACATCGCAGGCTCTATGGGGAAAGATCAACCGTCCCCAAACCCTCATTCAAGCTGTTTTAGCTTGGACAAGTGGTCAGCCTGAACTGACTGCAATTGGTTTTCAGTTGATTCGTCTTCATTACCCATCCATATCTAACATGGATGAAAGAGAAGGGGTTGATCACTTGATGCGATCTCGCTTGCTACAAAACTGGACAACTCAAGTCGCATCTGAACATCTGAGAACTGTTCGAGATCGTGTACTTCAAAATACGCAGATAGACCCTTTATCGTTGCTCACTCTGTACCAGAAAATTTTAAGTCAGACAGATATTTTAGCTGACGATTGTATGCAGAAACACGAACTTCTGAAATCAGGCTTGGTGAAAATTGAAGGGGACAAGTTCAGTGTTGCAAATCGCATTTATGAGTTTGTTTTTGATTTAAATTGGGTTCGTCAAGCGCTGGCAAGCAATGTATCTCATTCCTATTCTCAGTCAATCTCTAATCCAAAGGCACTCAATTCACCAGGTTGGAATTGTATCTCGTGCTTTCAGAGTCATACCGAACGGGTAATCTGTGTTGCTTTCAGCATGGATTGCCAGAGTATCGCCAGTCTAGGATATGACAATATAAGAGTGAGTCAAATTGACACGACAGTCAAAATTTGGAGCTTATTAACGAAGGCTCATAACGATATGCGCTTATCTCAGGCTTACTCTACGATTGCTTTTGATGCAGAAGGGCATCTTTTGGCAAGTGGCATCGGTGACAATGGTCAGATTCTTATTTGGAATACTAAGGTAAAAGGGCTAGACAGGACACTTGCAGGACATCGAGAAGGCATTGCCTGCATGACCTTTCAACCAAATAGTCAGACTCTGATCAGTGTCGGGAAAAATGGAACAATCAAATTATGGGATGTGCAAACTCGACAACGCATTGATACTTTGCCTAACCTCTTCAGAGCAACACGCACAATTGCAATTAGCCCAGATGGGCAAGTGCTAACTAATGTTAATTCAGCAAATATCATTACGGTTCTGTATCTCCGAACTGGCAGAAAAATCACCTTTGAGCCAGTCAGAAATCAACAACAGCAGGGCAGCTTAATTAATCGATTGCTGGGGCGATCTCACAATATAATGATTAGTTGTGTCACAATCAGTCCAGACAAGCGAGTAGTCGCGACTGGACATGAGGATGGACAAATTAACCTCTGGAGCCTTGCAACTCAGGAATTGCGCTACACACTTCAAGAACATTCTAGTTCGGTAAATTCTATTGCATTTAGCTTAGATGGAAAAATCTTGGCGAGTGGTAGTCGTGATGGCGAAATCCGAATTTGGCGGTTATCTCAGTAGTTTACAGAACCTACACCTAATCTGCTGGTCTCGCATGGATTGACGTAGAGTTATAGCGGCCAAACACTAGATGGTAGAACTCGCTTTAACTCCTCCACAGTAGTTACTCCAGTTATAACTTTTTCGATAGCTGCATCCTTGAAGGACTTAAGATTATCGTTATTAAAATAACTCCGGTCTTGAGTGATCTCAGGTTTACATATAAACTGCTTAATCATTGAATCAACATTCAGCAGTTCAATTATTCCCTCTCGCCCTAGATATCCTGAACTAAAGCACTTGGAACATCCTCTTCCTTGTCGCCACATCTCTGGCTGCGCCTGTTCCCAATCCAACCCCAAATACTGCAAATCTTCGTCCGTAGGCTCGTAAGGAACGGCACAATGGGAACAAACTTTCCTCACCAATCGTTGACCAACAATCCCCAGTAAAGCTTCACTGATCAGACCTGGTTCAAGTCCCAGTCCTTTTAGCCGAGAAACTGCCGAGACTGCGTCATTAGTGTGCATCGTTGTAAAAACCAAATGCCCTGTCTGGGCTGCCTGAACCGCTGTTTCTGCTGTTTCCTCGTCGCGAATTTCGCCCACCATAATGATGTCTGGATCTTGGCGCAAAATAGCACGTAATCCAGACGCAAAGGTCATTCCCGCAGCATCAAGCACCTGTCCTTGGGTGATTCCAGGAATTTTGTATTCCACTGGATCCTCAATTGTCACCACATTCTTGGCTTCGGTTGAAACCTCCTGCAAACTTGTGTAGAGTGTACTAGTCTTACCAGAACCAGTTGGACCGGTTAGAATAATCACTCCTTGCGGCTCTTGCAACCAACCTCTATAAATATTTAACGCTGATTGAGTGAACCCTAAATCTTTAACGCTTTGAAAGGGGTTTTCTCTAGGTAGCAGACGAACCACAGCTTTTTCACCCTCTGCACCTGGAAAGGTGCTAACTCTCATATCTAGAAAACCTTCTTTAGTTTGCTCCGTTGCATAGTTCTTTTGCAGCCGTCCATCTTGGGGACGTCGATTATCAGCAATATCCATGTCGCACATAACTTTAAGTGCCATAATTAGCCTGAGACTAATTCCTGCACTTGGTTTAACAACAGTGCGTAGAATGCCATCAATTCGATAACGAATTCTTAAACCTTGAAGAGTTGGTTCAAGATGAATATCACTAACGCGATTGTAAAGAGCACTTGCAATCAGAACGTTCAGCTGATCAGTGGTGTTGCCAGTCCGTAAAAGGCACATTTCTGTCAAGGTTCCCAGATCTTCTTGTCTGGGGTTGTCTTGAAAAATTTCAACGAATTTATTGGGGTTAATCCGAGTAATATCTAATTCTTGGATATAGCACCAGTCACGGTAACTTTTCTCCGCAATAGGAATGATTTCAATTTCCGACTTAGTGCGATCTCGCAACTTGTCAAGCGTCTCGACTCCCAAATCTAGATAGCTACCTAAATAGTAGCGATTTTGTTGGAGAAGCAGAGGAATCACTGGAGGTAGTCCATTATCATCGCGAATAGCACGTCGGAACCGATGGTTGACATCCAAATCAAGTTGATCTAAATTAACGATTCCTTCATCGCTCACCAGTAATTTTAGCGCCTCATCAAGTGTAATTTGGCGCTTGATAAGTTGCTGCCAGATAGATGCCATGCCAACCTCCAAAATGTATAATGAAATACATACAGCCGAAGATTATGTCTGTTTTTTAGTATGCTCTCTGTTTTTGGGTAGCAACGAGTTGTTTATGTAAAATTTAAATTTAAGAAAAATTTATCTCCCTCTGTTCTTGCCTCCACAGTGCTAGGGTCGAGATAGTGATGGTTAAACCTCTCCCCTTAACGATCTCCCAATGTGTGGCATACCAGCAAAAAGTAGACGAAAATATGCAACCCATTCTATCCATCCAATATTTCTCAAACTAAAATTGCTGAATTTTGGCATCCGGGAGCGAGATCAAAATCCTCACCAGGCATCAGAGTTCTGTTAACAGTGTGAGTTTCATCCCGGATGGCAAAACCGTTGCCTCTGCCAGTGACGACATGACGTGACGCTGTGGAGCTTTGATCTGGATAATTTGATGGCGCTGAGTTGCGATTGGGTTCGTCCCTACTTGACCAGTAACCCCAATGTCAGCGACAGCGAACGGCAAATGTGCGGTATTTCCGGCAAGAAGTAGAGGGAGTGGGGAGTGGTGCCCAAGACCTCCGAGGTTTTGAAAACCTCGGAGGTCTTAAACTTTGGAGGTCTGAACAGCGCGATTGCCCACCTCCCAGAAACCGGGGTTCTTGGGAAAATTAGGGGGCGATCGCATAACACTTGTGCAGAACCCCGGTTTCTCCAGTCCCCGCGATCGCCTTTACCCAGAACTCTGGTTTCTCAAACATTCGCGAACTTGCGATGATACACTGCCAGACTATCCCAATTCAGAGATTCCATAAAGAATAACACCAGACAATAGTCATCACTCGTTTCAGGATGTTCCAGCCAGGTCGCCTGTAATCGCCCACTGCTTGCGGTTTCTAATGCCATTAGTGTCTGACTCACCTCTGCCATATCCTGCACGATCTCGGCAACACTGACCCATTGTCCCTTCGGTTGTGCCAACAAACCTATTACAAAAGGTTGATTAGCTTTGAGAGACAGCAGATCCGCCGTAAAATCTAATAACTCATCTTCAAGATCCAATGCATCTGGGTACTCAGTGGTCACAGTATTTGCTGTCATAAGAAGATCTCCTGAAATTGAGCAAATTCTGACTCCGTAACTGGGCTACGCTCACCTCGTTGAATCTTGCGTAAATGAGCCTGTTTTGGACGGACTAAACTCGTGACTAATTCCCCGTTGGCTTCAAAAACGTGTTCTCTACCTCGATTGCCTCGAACGATATATCGCCCATCTATCTGAACAAACACGTCAGCAGGGCGTGCCCGTTGAGCATCGTTAAAGGCTTCGCGGACTGGTCTTCCTGCTTCACCACGCTCTTTTGAGTGATCACTCCTCATGCTCTGCTGTTTCCCTTGCAACCGATTATAACTCCCATCATTGAGAGACATGATCACCTTCCCAAAAACGGGATTCTAATGAGGCGGCTGTGTGATTGCCGTTATCCTAAAGAACTCCGGTTTTCCAAGAGCCGCGATCGCCCCAACTCAGGAATCGTTTTTTTGCAACTTGACTGGGAAATCGCTCAATTTCCTTGAGCCCAGTCCTCCAGCAATAGACCTGGAACTTGAGAAAAATCTCGATGGTTGCGAGTCACAATTGTTGCCCCGAGAGCAAGAGCAATCGCCGCAATCCGCATATCTTTTTGCATACGCTTCTTCGCTAACAATGGCGTTGCTTTCAGTATTGATTGATAGCGATCGCCCGCTCCAGGATCAAAATCCAATATTAGCAACCGTTGGCACAGAGCGATCGTGCGGCTCAATTTGCCGTATAACCGCACGACATCTTCAATCTTGCTTGCGGCATTAATCCGCACCACCCAGCCATTAAAAAGCTCCTGCATCGTCACAATCGTAATCGCAACATCCGCACCCACCTCAGCAACGCGATCGCTCAGCTGCGGATGCCGATTGAATAACAGCGAAACATGATCGGTATCTAAAATCCACAAGCTCATGCCACATCATCCAGATCCAACTCACGCTCTGCCCGCAACTCTGCCGCGATCTCGGCAAACTCTGCATCGCCCTCAAACATGCCAATGAACTCCGTCCAAGGATTTTCCCGCTCAGGTAATGCCGATGGCAATTCAAGCGGAATTTCGAGCGGTACAATTCTAGCTTTGGCTAAACGCTGGATAATGATTTGACGCAATTGCGCGATCGCCTGCTCATCCGTAGACGCTTCCACTTGGCAATCTGGTAATTCCAAAACCCTCGCCACTGAGAGTCCATTTGCTGTTTGCTCAAGCACAAGATTGAGCTTTATGCTTTGTGGGGGCGGAATTTGCATGACCATACGTTCATTTGCCCAATGAATCTGTTCATAGCTTAACAAGGCAAAGAATGATTTTTCTTGCAGATTATCCCTTGCGCGATCGCCCACCTCCCAAAAACCGGGGTGCTTGGGAAAACTTTGGGGCGATCACAAAGATTGCTGGCAGAACCCCGGTTTCTCAATTCCCTGCGATCGCCGATCATCATACCCTGCGCGATCGTCCAGAAACATCGCTCTCAAATGAACTCAACGTGATTACGCATTGAATCTGGGGATTGGGATTCATAGTAAGCACCCAGTTTTCCAGAATTAGCTGTCCGTCCTTTCAGGTAGTACTCTCCTTACAGGGAATTAAATTGCGAACTTGAAGCCCGTGCGGTTTGTCACTGATAATAGGCAATAGTCGCCAGACATCGGTAGCCTTATTAGGGTATAATACTACATATACTACAAATCTACGGCTGATTGCCTGCCGACTGGTTGCTTGCCCATACTCACTCTCTCACCTACTTAAACTGTGACAGATTCAGGACTCTACAAAGACACCGTCAACTTGCCCAAGACCAGTTTTGATATGCGGGCAAACGCTACCAAGCGTGAGCCAGAGCTACAGGCGTTTTGGGCAGAGCAACAGATTTATCAGCGCTTATCGCAGGACAATCCAGGTGCCCCCTTTGTGTTACATGATGGACCCCCCTACGCCAATGGTTCCCTCCACATTGGGCATGCTCTGAACAAGATTCTGAAAGACGTGATTAATAAGTATCAACTGTTGCAGGGACGGAAGGTTCGTTACGTGCCCGGTTGGGATTGTCACGGTTTGCCGATTGAGCTGAAAGTACTACAAGCCATGAAGCCCGAAGAACGGAAGCAACTGACGCCGATTAAGCTGCGCCAGAAAGCGAAGGAATTTGCTCTCAAAACTGTGGATGAACAACGCCAGAGTTTCAAGCGCTATGGGGTCTGGGGTGATTGGGAGCATCCCTACCTCACCCTCACGCCGGAATACGAAGCTGCCCAGATTGGTGTGTTTGGGCAGATGGTTTTGAAAGGTTATATCTATCGGGGTTTAAAGCCAGTTCACTGGAGTCCTAGTTCGAGGACTGCCCTGGCAGAGGCAGAGTTGGAGTATCCAGAGGGGCACACCTCGCGATCGCTCTATGCGGCGTTTGAGGTCACGAGTCTACCTCCAGTTCTGCAAGCTCCCCTCGATCCCTATCTGGGTGAACTGGGGGTTGCCATCTGGACGACCACTCCCTGGACGATCCCTGCCAACCTGGCGGTCAGTGTCAATCCAGCACTGGTATATGCGGTAGTTGAAGTGGGCGAAGGATTAAATTTAAAGACTCGCCTGGGGCAGATGCGCTACCTGATCGTGGCAAAAGATCTGGTTGAGCGGCTCTCAGAAACATTGGGGACTAACCTGA
Organism: Kovacikia sp. CALU 1929; assembly: GCF_056784235.1. Lineage (NCBI taxonomy): Bacteria > Bacillati > Cyanobacteriota > Cyanophyceae > Leptolyngbyales > Leptolyngbyaceae > Kovacikia > Kovacikia sp. CALU 1929. Next base: position 64,454 of record NZ_JBXBCF010000072.1, on the reverse strand, counting down.
CCGTTCAAGCAACGGTGATGGGAAAAGCATTGGAGCATACAACTTACCGCCATCCCCTGTTCGATCGCCAGAGCGAAGTCGTGATTGGCGGAGACTATGTAACCACCGAATCCGGGACCGGACTGGTGCATACTGCCCCCGGTCATGGTCAGGATGACTACCTGGTGGGTCAACGCTATGGCTTACCAATTCTGTCCCCGGTGGATGACGATGGCAACTTCACGGAAGAAGCAGGTGCGTTTGCAGGTCTGAACGTCCTGGGTGAGGGGAATGGTGCCGTCGTGGATGCCCTTAAGGAAGTCGGAGCGTTGCTGAAGGAAGAACCCTACCTGCACAAGTATCCCTACGACTGGCGCACCAAAAAGCCGACGATTTTCCGTGCCACCGAGCAGTGGTTTGCCTCCGTGGAAGGGTTCCGGGAGCAGGCATTGAAGGCGATCGCAGAAGTGACCTGGATCCCTGCACAGGGCGAAAATCGGATCACCGCGATGGTTGCCGAACGTTCAGACTGGTGTATCTCTCGCCAGCGCAGTTGGGGGGTGCCTATCCCCGTTTTCTACGACGAGGAGACGAATGAACCGCTGCTGAACGAGGAAACCATCAGCCATGCCCGTGCAATCATTGCAGAACATGGTTCTGATGCCTGGTGGGAACTTCCGGTTGCCGATCTTCTACCCCAGCAGTATCGTAATAACGGACGTACCTACCGCAAAGGCACCGACACCATGGATGTCTGGTTTGACTCTGGTTCTTCCTGGGCAGCGGTGGCAGAGCAGCGTCCCGAACTGCACTACCCGGTTGAAATGTACCTGGAAGGTTCCGACCAACATCGGGGTTGGTTCCAGTCCAGTTTACTCACCAGCGTTGCCGTCAATGGACACGCGCCCTACAAAGCGGTGTTGACCCATGGATTTACCCTGGATGAACAGGGACGCAAAATGAGCAAATCTCTGGGCAACACCGTTGACCCAACCATTGTGATTAATGGGGGTAAGAACCAGAAAGAAGAACCCCCCTACGGAGCCGATGTCCTGCGCCTCTGGGTTTCTTCAGTGGATTACTCTTCTGATGTGCCGATCGGCAAAAATATCCTGAAGCAACTGGCAGACATCTATCGCAAGATCCGCAACACTGCCCGGTTCTTGCTCGGCAATCTGCACGACTTCGACCCGGAAATCAACGCCGTGCCTTATGAGAAATTGCCTGAACTCGATCGCTACATGCTGCATCGCATCACCGAGGTATTCAGTGAAGTGAACGATGCCTTTGAAAGCTTCCAGTTCTTCCGCTTCTTCCAGACGGTTCAAAACTTTTGTGTGGTGGATCTGTCTAACTTCTACCTCGACATTGCCAAGGACCGGCTCTATATCAGTGCGGTCGATTCTCCTCGCCGCCGCAGTTGCCAAACGGTGCTGGCAGCGGCATTGGAAAACCTGGCACGGGCGATCGCCCCTGTCCTGTCTCACATGGCAGAAGATATCTGGCAACATCTGCCCTACCCTACTCCCCATCGATCAGTGTTTCAGTCCGGTTGGGTAAAACTGGAAGACCAATGGCAGGCTCCCAAACTGGCAGAAAAATGGTTGGCTCTGCGGCAGATCCGGGCAGAGGTCAATCGAGTGCTGGAGCAGGCACGCACCGAAAAGGCGATCGGCTCTTCCCTGGAAGCAAAAGTCCTGCTGTATGTGTCCACCCCCCAACAGCGCCAACTCCTGCAAACGTTAAATCCAGCCGATAGTTTGATCAGGAATGGTGTGGATGAACTGCGCTATCTGTTCCTCACCTCTCAAGTTGAATTGGTAGACTCTCTCAATGCCTTAGAAGGGCTGAAATACAGTTTCCAATCAGGCTCATTGGGAATTGGAGTGGTGGATGCCGAAGGGCAGAAATGCGATCGCTGCTGGAACTACTCCACCCATGTGGGCGAATCGACCCAGCATCCGCTTCTATGTGAACGCTGTATTCCTGCTATTGAGGGAGCGTTTTAAGTTTGCTTGATGGTAAGTCAGGATCAGGTTTCGACTTCGCTCAACCTTCCCATCCCTACAACGGCTGGGTTTCATTACTGGGTAGCAAGACTTTAACCGTGGTTTGTTGCCCAGGGACGCTTTCAATGCCCAAACTGCCTCCGTGGATTTCGACCATGCGCTTGGCGATCGCCAACCCCAACCCTGAACCCTGCTGCTCATAAAACTTGCGTTCAAACTGCATGTATGCCCCCAAGCTGGCGATCTGGTCAGCGGTCATCCCCCGCCCATAGTCAATAATCCATAGGGTCAACCATCCAGAATCGACAAGGGTGGTTAGCTGAATCGATGTGCCCGCCCTGGAAAACTTAAAGGCATTGTCGATTAGCTCTTCGACAACTTTGTTTAGCTTCAGGTCGGCAATTTGAACCGTTGCATTTTGCAAATTCAATGCCAGATCAGTTTGCCTGCCATAACGTTTTGCTACCTGCGTGGCAACGTTTGTAATCAGAACTTTAGGATAATGGGTGCTAACACTGCGCAAGAGATTGATCCGGTCCAGGTCTTTCACCGTCAGTTCCAGTTCAACATAGAGCAGGTAGTTCTGGATCAATCGGTGTAAGCGGTCAGCCGCCGAGTAAATGCCTTCTGCAACTTCTAAAATTTCCTGCCGTTCAATCGTCTGATAGTCTTCAATCAACAGTTCCGCTAAACCTAAGATTCCATGCAGGGGGGTTCGCACTTCGTGGGGAAGGGAAAGGGCGATACTATTCCGCAAGTCATCAAGCTGCTGCTGCGATTGACTGACAAGAATCTCTTGCTTTTCAAACCGACTGGTGATCGCGCCCAGCAGTTCTGCGGCTGTACAGGGCTTGGTCAGGTAGTCATCGGCTCCCATCTGCATGCCCTGGCGGACGCTCTCTTTGGTGCCCATCGCCGTTAAAAAAATAAACGGAATTGTCGCAGTGGTTGGATTCTGACGGAGGGCAGATAACACGCCGTAGCCGTCTGGGCGGGGCATCACCACATCACACAGAATCAAATGGGGCAGGTATTCCTGCGCCCGCTGGATACCGATACTGCCATTCTCAGCCCCAATTACTTGAAAACCTTCGACTGCGAGCAATTCCAGAATCGTCTCTCGAATGGAGCGCTCATCTTCAATGACCAGAATTTTTTTCATTGAGCATTTTTTAACGATTTTTTTAACGATTTATCTAAAAGAGGTTATTTAAAACAACCTTAGGACACTTTTGTCCCCAATCTGGCAATGCTTAATTGAGTGAAAGATCTCCCGGACTAAAGGGGTTTGTAGACCAGTGGCACCTCTATCAAGCTGACCAAAGCGGTTTTTTGTATAGACGAGGTCACCTCAAGTATTCCCTTCCGCCTGAGCAGAATTGTCTTGCACAGGATGAAACCTGAAAACCGTATGATTGATCCGTCATAGGGGATTGTTTGCACAGCCTATTATCTGCATAGCGCATTATCTGCCATTGAGGAGCCAAGATTAAAACATGGGTGGGAGTTCTGCAAACGATGGGGCTGATCTGGGGGCGATCGCAGTGCTGGCAGGAATTTCAGCGATTCAATCCTGGGAAGAACTGGAAACCGGCTGGAAAACCCAGCTTGAGCGAAGCGTTGCACCAGGGGCAACGGTGAAAGGTGTGCTGTTTCCTGATAGTGCCGCAGCCCTGGCAAAGGTCATGTTCGCGGCTAACCGTAAGCAGTGGCAGGTTCTTCCCTGTGGATCTGGCAGCAAACTGGATTGGGGAGGAGTGGTAGGGCAAGCGCCAGGGAACCGCTCTGATTCACAACCGCTGATGGCAGTCAGTACGGGGCAGCTAAATCGGCTGATTGACCATGCAGTGGGGGATCTGACCGTGACGGTGGAGGCAGGGATGGGGTTTGCCGAGTTGCAGGCAATCCTGGCGACAGCGGGGCAGTTTTTGGCGATCGACCCGGCATTTCCAGAACGGGCAACCATTGGCGGGATGGTGGCAACCGCCGATACTGGCTCGTTGCGGCATCGGTATCACAGCCTGCGAGATATGCTTCTGGGTCTTTCCTTTGTCCGTGCCGATGGGCAAATTGCCAAAGCTGGAGGCCGGGTCGTGAAAAATGTAGCGGGCTATGACCTGATGAAGCTATTGACTGGCTCCTATGGCACATTGGGCATTCTGACCCAGGTCACCTTGCGGGTGTATCCCCTACCAGAAGCGTCCCAAACGGTCGTGTTAGCTGGTGAAGTGAGGCTAATTCAGCAGGCGGTTAGCCGTTTACTCAGTTCAGTGCTGACTCCGGCATCGGTTGACCTGCTTTCTAGCCGAATGGTGCAAGCCCTGGCATTACCATTGGTCACGGGAATGGCGATCGCTGTTCGATTCCAAAGTATCCAGTCCAGTGTGCAGCAGCAGGTGAACCGCACCCTCGAACTGGGGCGATCGCTGGGACTCACGGCTTTCACGGACCCAGAAGTAGACGAGGCTCTATGGAAAAAGATGGGAAGTTCCATGACCGCCGCAGACCAGCAACCAGCAATTACCTGCAAAATAGGAGTAAGACCCTCCGAAGCAGCAACCGTGCTGGAACAGATTGGACACATCATGCCTCCTTCCCTTGTCTGGTATGGACAAATTCATGCCGCCAGCGGACTGGGGCGGCTGGTTTTCCCAGTTTCCGACCTTCCCTCGAAGCTTCTGTTGCAGGTGCGATCGCAGTGTGAAACCAGCGGTGGTTTTCTCTCTATCCTGCAAGCCCCGGTGGCTCTTAAACAACAGATGGATGTCTGGGGCTACACCGGAAATGCCCTTGCCTTGATGCAAAAGCTAAAACACCAATTTGACCCCAATGCCTGTTTAAGTCCGCATCGATTCGTGGGGGGAATTTGAGGAAGTAACAGGTGAGGAGGTAGGGGAGAGTTGTTAGTTGTTGGTTGTTAGTTGTTAGAGAGGGAAGAGCGGCAGAGGAGGAGTGAATTAGAAGTGTATTTCGGCAACAAAGTAGCTACTGGGCGATGTTGAGTAATGACTGATATAGATAAAAACCAACCTAAAGAACCCCTGCTTGCAAAAGTAGACCCATCCCTTCAGGAAATGGCAGAATCCCCTATCCCCTCTAACTTTCAATTCTCAACTCTCAACTCTCAACTCTCAACTCCCAACTCCCAACTCCCCACCTTCGACTCCCACTCTCCCCCAGACCCCAAACTGATTGATGCCTGTGTCCACTGTGGCTTTTGTCTGGCAACCTGTCCCAGCTATCGGGTGATTGGCAAGGAAATGGATTCTCCCAGGGGAAGAATTTACCTGATGGATGGGGTGAATGAGGAGGAAATTCCCCTGTCTCCAGCAACGGTAGAGCATTTTGATACCTGCCTGGGTTGCCTTGCCTGTGTGACAACCTGCCCTTCTGGAGTGCGCTATGACAAGCTGATTGAGTCCACCCGGCAACAGGTTGAGCGCAACCATCCCCGATCGCTGCCTGAAAAGTGGTTACGTCAGTTCATCTTTTCCACCTTTCCCTACCCCCAGCGGCTGCGCTGGCTCCTGCGCCCGTTAGGCATTTACCAGAAGTCGGGCTTACAGAAATGGGTGCGATCGCTGGGTTTTCTGAAGCAACTCTCCCCCCAACTGGCGGCAATGGAGGCAATGCTGCCCGCCCTTTCGCCTCAAGCCTTTCGAGATAGCCAACCAGCTCATATTCCAGCAGAGGGCAAAACCCGCTATCGGGTGGGACTCATTCTGGGATGTGTCCAGCGCTTGTTTAACCCTGAGGTGAATGATGCCACGGTGCGGGTGCTGACAGCGAATGGGTGTGAAGTGATCATCCCCAAATCCCAGGGTTGCTGTGCGGCATTGACTCACCATCAAGGGCAGGAAGAGCAAACCAAAACCCTTGCCCGTCAGATGATTGATAGTTTTGCCGAGACAGGGGTGGACTATGTGCTGGTCAACGCCTCTGGCTGTGGACATACGTTAAAGGAATACGGCAGCATCCTGGCAGACGACCCGCAATACTGCGAAAAAGCCAGGGACTTTGCCAACCAGGTAAAAGACGTGCAGGAGTTTCTAGCAGAAGTGGGATTGACTGCACCTCTTTCACCGTTGCAGGAGGAACCGCTGACCCTGGTCTACCAGGATGCCTGTCACATGCTGCATGGGCAAAAAATTAGCGTTCAACCCCGTCAGCTTTTGCGGCAAATTCCAGGGGTGCAATTGCGAGAGCCAGTCGATGCCGCCCTCTGCTGCGGTAGTGCCGGAGTTTACAACATTCTGCAACCAGAGGTAGCTGCCGAACTGGGACGACAGAAGGTAGAAAACCTGACCAATACGGGAGCGTCTATGATTGCTTCCGCCAATATTGGTTGCTTCGTGCAGATCAGCAATCACCTCAAGCTTCAGGGAAAAACCCTGCCAGTTCTCCATCCCATGCAGTTACTGGATTACTCGATTCGGAAGATTAAGGTGAGCGGTGAGGGGTAAGGGGTTAGTTGTTAGTTGTTAGTTGTTAGTTGTTGGTTGTTTCCCATTCTGGTTACGAAGCATATATCACACAGCAATCCCGGTATTGGATTCTGAAATTATACGGAAAATTTCTAGATAAAGCTCTCTATAAGGGATATTATGTGGGAAATTTCTCGAATAAATTCTCCAGGGAGGTAGTTATACGGAAAGTTTCTATATAACTACCCGTATTGGCGGATTATCTGGAAACTTTCAGCACAATAAGTTGTTATGCCGCAAGTCCTCGGTTAGGGCTATGCAGGAAGCTTTCCTGTTAGCACTTAAAGACGTTGTGAGGTAATGGTGCTTTAAGTTTAGTGATGGAATGGTTGGGTAAGCTAATGCGCATCTAAATTGCATTAATAGCATTCCCCTTGTTTTTGATACTTCTTTCCCAATTTATAATTAAATCACCCTCATTCAGTAGTTTATTGACAAGGGCTTCTAACTCTTCAATTGATTTAAATAAGCGATTAGAGATAAATTCTTTCGCTGAGTGCCAAACCAATTCTGCCAGATTGTAGTCAGGGCTGTATGCAGGTAGGAATTCTAAAATCAGATTAGGCATCTTCTTCTTTATTATCTCTAGAATATCCTGGCGTTTGTGAATACTGGCACTGTCCAGAATAATTACAATTTTTGGTCCATTTTGTTCAAAACCATCTATATCATGCCCTGTTTCTGCCCACTCATTTTTGAGTTCCTGATAAAATCCTTCAAGAACACTCATGAAACTCTCTCCAGTACCTTTTGAAATGAAGTCAACAATTCTTTTTTTGTCGGAAAATCGCACTCCTCCCATAACACTAAATCGCCCTTTTCTGCGTCGCCCCGAAACCTTGTTTCGGCTACCTTTCTTAGTCCATCTCCGTCTTCTAATTACTCTTAAACTAAATCCAGTTTCATCCCAAAACCATACTTGAAGGCGTTCTGGAGATTCTTTCGTAATACGTAAATACTCTTCTAGCTTAGCTTTGAATAGCTTTCTTTTCTCTGGATCTTGCTTGTCTTCAAGGCTGTATTTCGACCAGATATAAACGTATTTTTTTTTCTGAGAATTCTCCTAATCTGGCTCCCACTTAATTTTATCCCTGTCTCCTTCTCTAAGTAAGTTGCAAGTCTCTGAGCAGTCCAATTGCCAAACTCATAACCGTATTCTTGGGGTTCTTTATCGATTACTTCTAGCAGCAAATTGATATACTCTTCTGTCGCTTTATGGTAGTTGCCTGCCATTCTTTCATCCATGAGACTGTCTAAGTTACTTGGGTCCCCATGGGAACACCAATAAGCGACTTTTCGTAATGAACAACCTAAAAAGTCTGCTATTTCTTGTTGTGTTCTTCCAGCATTCCTTAATAGCAGAATTAGAATTCTTTCTCGAATCTCAGGATGCTCATGAAACTTAAATTCTCGTTGCAACTCAAGTTTCTCTTCTGGGGTTAAATAATCCTTAATTGCCATACTAAATCCAAAAGGTCTATCATCAATTATATGCAATTTAGATGCTTAACAGCTTACTGATCGGCTCCAGAATTCCTAGTGCATGGAATTTTCCTCATGTCTACTTGGATATTTAAGATTTATTTTGTGTTAGCCCAACCTCACAAGTTCCTCACACCTCTCAATCAATATGATTTTTAGGTACTCTCTCAAGATCCTAATTCATCAGAAACCCAGAAAACTCTAAGAGAATAAGGGAGGTTTTACTATGCAAGCCCGAAGTGAGACTACTTCTCCTGAGCGTGAAGGTGAAAATATGCATCCAGCATTTCAAGCTTTTGTGGATGTTAGGGGGCGACCAGCAATTTTTCTGCTCATGCCTAATGAGGAATTAACTTGGAAACATGCATTTGCAATTCGTTCTGTTTTAAAGAATAGGTACTTTGAAGATCTTGATTTAGTTGTTCATTCCTTTGGTGGCTTGAGCGATGCAGCCTATCTCATTATTCAAATATTGCGATTGCACACTAAGAAAATAAATGCCTGTGTACCTCTATTTGCAAAGAGTGCAGCAACTCTTCTGTGTATTGGTGCAGATAACATTGTGTTAGATGAATTGGCTCAACTTGGACCTCTCGATCCCCAAATTTATATAGGTGAAGGAGAGCGTACATCTGCACTAAATGCTTTCAAAAATCTCGAAGAGCTAACAACATTTTCAAAGGATACTCTACATGATGTTGCTAAGATGCTGGCTCAATCGACGGAGCTAATTGTGGATGACTGTATTAAACATGCAATAAATTTTGTTCAGGTTGTGAGTGGACCTCTTTTCACCAAGCTTGACTTGAAGAAACTGGGTGACTATAGCCGTGCATTGTCTGTAAGCAAAGAATACAGTAAGCGTCTTTTGCAGCATTTTGATAATTGGAGTCCGGAAAAAACAAGGGATGTAATTCAAAAACTGGTTTACGGCTATCCATCACATGGCTACGTGATTGATTACTATGAGCTAAAAGCCTTAGGTTTACAAGTTGATTTGTTTTCGGAGCAAGAAAGAATTGTGGTTGAAGATCTATTTCATCACTGCTTGACTGACGAAGAGATAGAAACTAGTCCCCAGACAACAATTAAGCTTTTAGAACCTTCTACTATCTCTAATACTCAGACAATATCAGCAGATATAATACCTATTGATTCACCTGTTTTGCTGACACCAAATACTCAGAATAACTCACAAATATCATCTTTAACCAATGTGTAGCAAACAGATCTGAGGAGTGATTTACTCCATTGTCTTTGTCCAAAAAATAGAGATAGGGAGGATGACTATAATTACTTTAATCTTAAGGCGGCATAACAATCCTGCTGGAGCGGACTGGAAGGAGATCTTGGATGGATCGCAAAGGCTGCTTGCAGCCGCTCAGCAGGAACGTTAGCTTGCCTTAATCCCTGGCTAGGGCAGGTATGCCGAACTTGTCTGTCGTGTTTCACGCTCCCAATCGAGTTTTCTAAACAATATTGTGTTTCAGGATACAGATTTGCAAGTCTTGAAAGAAAATGAGTTTTTGCCATGAAACTCAGCCACACAATTTACAGTGTGAGTCATATCGAGTTAAGACACCCTCTTTTTTGTAAAAAAACATACAAAAACCGCCTCATTTGTTTTTTGGATTCTGCATGTAAGATAAAGACTCTATTCTCTATTGGGATTAAAATCATGACTTTTCAATATGCAGATCGAGCTTTCTTAGGTTTTCAAGACTACATTGATCACTATGCAAAAGGATCAGTCTTTAGTTCAGACTCGACACCTTTGTATGCTCATCCTGTGGATTCATGGATTCTCCGAACTCTAAACGCTACTCCAGTCAAAGCAGTTATTAATAAAGCTATTGAAGCGTATACTAGTTTCCAATTTGGGCATGATCTCACTAGCAGCATTTTTATTGACCAAAAATCATTTCCCGAACTGTTTAAGGTTTTATCTCATTGTTCGAGGACTTTAGGCATCCCAATACCTCATGCAGTTGCCCGCAACGATATTGCTTTATTCAATGCATATACTGCTGGTACTGACGAATATGCGTTCATTAATATTTCAACCGGATTATGCCAGTTCTACACGCAAGAAGAGGCTTGCTTTGTAATTGGTCATGAATGCGGACATATTGCTTCTGGTCACATGGTATACCATACTCTAGTAACAGTCCTCACTGAAGCGACTCTAGGAGGACTTGGTTTTTTAGGCGGAATATTAAGGGCAACAGCGGGGCTTCCACTGATGGCATGGTCACGTCGCTCTGAGATCACAGCCGACCGAGCAGGATTGCTCTGTTGTAATGATATTAAAGTTGCTGAAAGAGCTTTGTTACGTCTGGTATCGGGCATCGCAGATGTAGATCGTGTTGATCTTGAAGACTATCTCCGAAAAGCTAAAGAAGTAAGAAAATATCATCAGCTATCGGAGTTGCACGAGTTTTTTAGCAGCCACCCAGAGATTCCTAAGCGTATTGAAGCTTTAAGGCTCTTTTCAAGCTCTGAACTTTACTATGCTCTCTCTGGAAAACCAAGACCAGCAGGGAAAGTTCTTTTGAATCAAGATGAATTGAATCGGCAAGTCAATAACATTGTTAAACCCTAACTACTTGGAGTGAAGCTCATGCCTACTTCTGTAGCAGCAAAGTCCGATGACAATATCCTAAGTTTATTACAGGAAATTGAATCTATTGCCAATTTTCTAGAGGATCTAGAAACATGCGATTTGCTTAAAACCATAAAACACCAGATTGGCAAATCCAAATTACAACTCTTAGTAGTTGGCTCTTCGGGTACAGGACGCTTCTCTGTTACTAATTCTCTTTTAGAGCAACCTGTTTTTTTACCGCCATCTTCAATACCACGAGCAGCAGTGAGTATAGATATTAGTCACGGAGAAACATTGAGTATAGAGGCTGATTATAGCGATAGAAATGGAGCCTCAATCCCTTTTGAGGAATTAAAATCTTTTTTAATCAACAAAAGTAAAGAAACTAGTGATTGCACAAGAATCAACATTAAAGCTAACTTTAAAATTCTGAAAAACTGCAATCTTCATATTGAAGATATCGGCGTTGAAAGATCAGTTATTGACTGGAAAGAACTACTATTTAGATCTGATTACGTGTTTTTGATTTTAAGATCAACAGCACTATTGGCTGAGCGCGAACGGCAGTTTATTAAGGAGATTTTGCAACCAAACTTTGGGTTGGAAAGAGTAACGATTGTCCTAAATCACATCGATCTAGTGCCTGATGATGAGCGTTCATCAATATCTGAATTGGTCAGAACTTTTCTGGGAACCTTTGAAAGCCAGCCTTTGTTATTGGAATTCTCTGCAATTCAAGCTCGAAAAGCGATGGAAGTGGGTAATCCCTTGTCCGATAGCAACTATTCAACCTTACATAACCTGATTCAATCTGATCTAATTGAAAGGCAACCTTCACTGAAAGCCTCTGCCATACAGCAAGCAATAGAGATATGTCTTCAACACATAGCAGCAAGAGCTAATAGCCAGAAAGCTATTCTCTTAGTTAGCGAGACAGACATCCGAAAAGCATTAAACAAAATTGAGCAGCAGAATCATTGGATTCAGAAGCGAATTCAAAGCTCTCACAACAAGATAGAACTATATTTGAATACATTACTTAAGGAAGAACTGTTCCAAGACATTGAAGGTTTTAGTCGAGCGCTGCAAAAACAGATTTCCAAAGAAGTTGTGCCTATGGAAAATGTTACGTTCATCAAAAAACATTTACCTGGATACCTTGAGGCTGTATGGGGAGAGTTCTTTCAATCACAACTGCTTGAAATCAAGAATAAACTTTTGAATGAGGTTAAACAGATTAGATCTACAGTTGAAGAGGATTTGAAAGCACTAATCATAGATGAGGAAATTGATTTTTCAAATTTGCTGGATGAATTTAATGTGCTCCCAGCTAGTTTAAGCAATTTCCTAATGCCTAAAAGAAGTAAGAATCAAGTAGGTCTAGTAGCTACAGGATTACAGTTAAGTGGATTCCTTCTACTGATTACTAATTTACCACTAGGTCTTGGTGCGATCGGCTCCGGGCAGATTATCCGCATTCTTAATAAAAAAGGTATGGATGCAGCGGATAAGCAGGCAATTCTCAACTCAGTTGATGAGGCAATTCTAGATTTAGAAAATTTCATCAAACAACAAATTCAGTCTGAATTTACAGAACTCACCGATAAATTAAAAGTAGAGACAACAAATTTATATAATACGGGAATTGTAAGGGTCCGTTCAGTCCTAGAACAATCTTTAGAATCATATCAAGAGATAAAAGCTAATGAAAAAAAAATAGAGCATTTACTAAATGTTACGATTCCTGCTTTGAGAGAGGGCTTAGCCGCGATGCAATAAACAAAGCCGATACAAAATCTTCAATTGGTAATGAATTTAATTGATGACTATTAAGCAGTTTATAAGGAGATATTGTCATGACTTCTCAGCAAGCCTCGACCAACAACCCTGTCTCTTCCGAATTGCAGCAGGATCACGGCACTCAAGGGTACAATCGCATTAAAGCCAAGATTTCTACTCTTGCTTCTGTTTTAGAAGATAGTGCTGTTCTTATAGGCAGTAAACAAAGCAGTACAGTTAATCTAAAGCTCGGTGGAGTATTCAATCAATCTGGCTTAAACCTCTTAAATGAGTCAGAAAATTTGTCTAAGTATGCTCATGACATACGTCAAGGCATTTTTAAGGTAATTGTTCTTGGCGAGTTTAAACAGGGCAAGAGTACTCTGCTTAATGCAATTCTTGGTACTAAAACTCTACCTGCAAAAGCAACTCCTACAACTGCTATTATTACTGTTTTAGTTTATGGCAGTAGCAAGAATGTACTGATCTATGAAACAGGAAAAGACACACCTCGAAACTTATCCTGGGATGATTTTACACAAGAATTTAAACTAACAATACAAGACATCGAACTTCTTGATAAAGAAGGTTATTTAGATAGGTTTAAAGATATCGAGTATGCGCTAATAGAATGCTCAAACACTTTATGCGAGAATGGGGTCAGGTTGATTGATTCGCCAGGATTAGGAGAACAAGCAAGCCGCACAAAACTCTCTACAGGCTATTTGGAAAAATCTCAAGCTGTAATTTTTGTGCTTAATGCCACTCAAATCCTGGGAGATAAAGAAGTAGAATTTATTGAAACCAAATTAGGCTCAGGTCGCCTTGAAAACGTTTTCTTTGTTGTTAATTATATCAACCGCATTGAAGATGAGGAAGGCGTTGATGAAGTAAAAGACTGGGTATGTATTAAACTTAGACATCATTTTTTTGATAAGAATGGTCAATTTGACGAAGATCTTTATAAAAGGCGGGTCTTTTTCGTTAATGCCAAGGGAGCCTTAGATGCAAAAATCTCTGGTTCTGAAGCTACGACTCAACTAAATGACTCTGGAGTTCCTGCCTTAGAGAAGGAATTAGAGATTTTTTTGACTAGTGATGCTAAAGATGCTGTTGCATTGGAAGAAACTCTAAAAAAACTACATGGAATCATTCAGACTTCTCGTGATGCAATTGATGACGAGAAAATAAGGGTGGAACAACCGATTGCTTTACTAGAGAAGAATCGGATGCTAGCCGAAGAGAAACTGAAAGAATTAGAAAATGAAAAGCTAAAAATTGAAACAACAATAAGTCGTTTTGGTGAAGTCATTGGAGGCAAACTATTCGGAAACCTAATGCTTTTTGTAAATGAATTGAAAGATACATGGGATACTGACTCCAAAACTCTCATGAATATTGATGAAGTTGGTTTTTGGACTATTTTAAAATCTAGCGTTTCTGGTGGAGCCAAAGAGAAAATTAAAACTGTCATTGAGCGAGAGGTTGACAAATATCTTCAAGAAAAGCTACGCCAATGGGCTGAACAAATTCCAACCTTGATTCAAGAAGATACTGAAAGGATGAAAGCTGAGCTAGAGATCAAACTTGAGGACTTTCAGAAGGGATTAGCTCAGGTAAATAGTATATTCTCGACCGGAAAGCTTTTAGGGAGTTATGAGTTAGATACTGAAAAAGGTAAATTTAGCAAAGCTGTTCAAGGCTTTGTGAATGTCCTTTTCCTCGATCCAAGCGGTTTGACAGGTACTCTTATGGGTGGAGGCAATTGGGGTAGTTTTCTCATGAGGAGTTTGACCGATCTCTTCATTTTCGGTGTGGTTTCTTCAATCGCAACTCCTATCGTTGGGTTTATTGTGTATGCCATTCTTGAGTTAATTCACATGGGCATTCAACAAAGTAGCTTTAAGGATCGCTTATTGAATACAATCGGGGAGAAGGTTCATGCCACCTTGCCCACTGAAATGGCAAAACAACAAGATGCCATCCGTCAAAAGGTTCAGCAACAATTCAACTCCAGTGCAAGGCATCTTACTGATAAGCTACAAGCGGAAATCGATCAGATCAGAACAAGACAGCACCAACTAATTGAGGAAATGCGGCAGGAGAGTTTTTCTGCTGAGCAGGAAAAGATGCGTCTAGACGCCATCTCGCGCAAGCTGGCTGAACTTTTTTACATTGCTGGTCAAGCTTCTGGGAAAACTCCTGCTGAGGTCGCTAAGCTCTTAGGAGATGAAATCTCTTTTACGCAAATACAAGTAAATGTCTAGGAGAATTTGAAAGATGAATTCTCCATACAATTCTCTTGCACCAGGTTCTTATCTAAGTTCTTTAGATACTTACTTTGTTGACTTACCTGATAATGGAATACCAAAGGAAGCGAAGGAACTTATTCAACCTGTTTTGGAATTTCGTACAGTTCTTCAAAGAGAGAAAATACATATTACTCTTTTAGGAGTTTTTAAGGCAGGAAAATCAACCTTTCTTAATGCTTTGCTCGGTTCTAGAGTCGTCCCATCAAGAGTCAATCGTGCTACAGGCGTTGTTACTAAGATTAGCTACGCTTCTCAACCATCAGCAACTATTTCTTTAAAGACTTCAAATGGTGATTTTTCTGAGCAAGAAATCGCCTTCAGCAATCTAGATAAATATATTTTACTTGACCTTTCAGAAGGCAGCTCAGAGCCTCCAGAGGGAATTGAAGAAGTTAGAATAAAGTTTCCCTTTTTCTTCTGTAACCAATGCTGTGTATTTGTTGATACTCCAGGTTTGGAAGATACTTCGCTTCTAAATGCAAGAACTTATCAGGAGGTTGAAAAATCAGATTTAGTTATTATGATCTTACTGGCTGATAAGTTGTTATCGGAAGTTGAAAAGGAAGCTGCAAGAGAAATTCATGAGCTCCTTGATGGCAATATTGTTTTTGTCATAAACCGCTTAGGTTTAACCGAACAAGAAGATAGAGATGTACTTTTTGAATGGGCAGAAGCAACTCTTGTAGGGTTAGAGAATCCTCTCGTTGATCGCTTATGTCTTTTTACGGCAGATGCGAAAACCACCTTAGAAGCAAGAGCAGATAACTTACTTGACGAGAACTATTTTGGAGATCTTATTGCATTTCAGCGATGGTTGGAAGTGCTGCTTAATACACCAGCTTGTGAGAAGATGGCAATTATTTCTAGATTAGGGATTTTGAATAATCATCTATTCAAGGCTCGTTCAATATTAAATACGCAACTTGCTGAACTAGAACCTAATGTTCAGTTCTTAAAGCAAGAACAAGAGAGAACTTATGTTAAAGAGCTAGCTAGCCTAAGAAACCAAGTTGCAGAAGATCGCTTACATGTTAGTCAAGTGTATAGTGAGATTTATAAGTTAGGAGACTCTTTTATTAATGATTGTGTTCAAAATGCCAAACAAATAATGAACACCTCTTCCGATTGGTCAACCAATCTGAAAAACTGCTTTTCTAAAGCAATCTCAGACTATGCTCGGCAGGTACACCAAAAAGTTAAAATTGCTGTAATTCAAACGCCTGTGGAGATTCCCGATTTCACTATCAGTTCTTATAGCGTACCAATTCCAGAATTAGGTAATGCAACAGGGACTGGAGTAAAAGGTTGGTTTCGTAGAAACTTCTTAGAGGAGGATGCAAAGAAAAGAGCTGCCGACTCCATCGAACAGGCATCTCGTGGAATGTTGGCAATACTCTATGCGAAGGCAAGTCAGTATGTTGAAGAGGTTGATCGGCTCCTTGCCTCTTATAGCGATTCATATACCCCCTCTATTTACAATCTAGATTATCAAACAGCACAGCAGCTTCTACAAGGTTACGGTGCTCTAGTTGATTGGTGTGAACAATTTCAGAGTGGGATCAACAATATTAGGGAAAAAATTAAAGGAGAACTCAAGATGAGTTGGGAATCAGAATTTTCTGCACAATGGCAAACTTTTTGGGATATCCTTGAAAACCGTATTCGTCGAGAAATAGCAAGCAGTGGGTCGGTAGACTTAACGTGGCTCAACTCAGTCATTCAGTCTGAAGTAGACAAGTGGTCTATGAGTAGCCATTATAATGGAGCTTGGTTGCGAAACCTAAAGCGGGTAAATCCTTCACTAGGAGACAGTTTTCAAAGTACTATCGAGCAACTGCGATTAGACAAACTGGAAATTCCGGGCAACAAAGGATTTCTTCTATATATCCCTATAGTAATTGCTTTAGTTGTTCTCGTTGTTTTTATCCTGCGTTGGCAGGGTGTTGCTCTAACAGGTCAAGTTATTGGTGCAGGGGTAGTTTTCCTAGTTGCACTTCCTCTTTTAATTGCTCTTGAAGCTCGTCGGAGTAAACAGAAGGCAGAACTTTTGATCAAGATGGTGCAAGAAAATCTTGATCCTTTGAAACAAAAGTTGCTTGATGTTGTGATGAAAGCGGATCAACTGAGTAGTGAAAGTGTCTAAGTTTGGCAGTTTGTATTTTGTCCTAGATAGTTTTGAGGCAAAAACTAGACAAGTAAAAGTACAAGTACTAAACCGTTGCTGAGTCAACCAGGCAAGCTAACAACGCCCATGCACACCGACCGCCGAAAGTTGATCGGTTATGATGCAAAGGTTATCTGCGGCGGGTGATGGGCAACGTTAGACCGACAATTCTCTTGTTGGGGTGTGTAGCGAAAGGTTGCCTGTAAGTTGCGATACTCAAGTAGGCGTAAGTTTTTAGTTCGGGCGTTGTTTGGAAATTGTTGCGGGGGCGATTGCGCCTAAAGCCCGTGAGTTGGCTATAATAACCCACTAACCCCTTTGTTTATTCCTGCACAGTAGGCTGGGGCAGCTTGTAGTCAGTCCAACTAAGTTATGGAAACCCAGGTCGTTCTTTACATTTATTCATTTCCTTCATATTTAAGAGAGCACCCGAGGGTAAAAATTGGTAGAACCTCTGGAAGTATTGATGCTGATCCTACGGACTTGGCATGGCAGCGTATACGTGCACAGATCAGAACCTCGCATCCAGAAGAGCCTTATTTATTAGGTGCAATTAAAATTCCAGACGAGCGTGTAGAGTCAATAATTCATTCTCAGTTGACAGCGAAGGGATACCATGTCTCAGAGGCACCTGGTATTGAGTGGTTTAGGTTCCCTAGTCAACAAGAATTACAAGATTTTGTAAATAAACTTTATCGTGCTGTAATTTTCGACGATTTCTCAGAACTGGTTGGGGGACGAAGAGATATTGAGGGAGACTCGTTTGAGTCTGTTGTTGCTGCATTTGGAGTGAAAAAGTTAAGCGGTAGTGAATTTAGACGTGAGACTGAGTTAGTTAGGATGCTTGATAGTGAACTATCTCCTCTCTATCCTGGTTTCCCTCAATGGCTAGACAGAACGATGAGCGATTCAAGTACTGTCTTCAATGTAGCTTACAGAGATAGACACGCGATTGGCGTTGCAATTTGGAAACCTAAAAGTCGTGGAATAGCTAAATTATCAACTCTCTATGTTTATCAAGATTTTCGACGCAGTGGTATTGGGAGAAACCTGATTTTAACCTGCTTTGAACAGTGGAAATCAGAGAGAATTAGAAGAGCTTTTGTTACTACAGCTAGAGTTGAGCTTATTCCATTCTTTGAACGTTATGGCTTTTGGGTAGAAGGTATAGGGCGTGAGATATACGAACGCGAAGCTCATCAACCAGAATGGTTTTTAACGAAGCTGCTATTTTATGATCCTGATACAAACAATTTAGATGTTATAAATAAGGCGAAATATTTATTTCCATCGATTATTGGGTCTTCTTATGATCCTGAAGGTAGAAAGGAAGTCACACAGATTCAATACAACGATGCAACTATTGAGTTACTAGACTCAGATGCAAATTCTGTTCATCGTTGCTCTTTTCATTCCTGGCTCAATTTGACATATCCGGCAGAATCAATCTATACCCCTCGAACGGCTTACGTTATACCAATTCGTCCTCAGTTTCTAATTCAAATATTTCAAGCTGGCAAGACAGTTTATTACGGCAAGCCTACTTGTATTCAAGATGATATGAGAGGGGCATCGATATTGTTTTATGCTAGCCGTCCTATATCCGGTGTTGTAGCGATCGCCAGAATTGTCAATCGATATATTGGCACACCTGCTCAACTCTACAGTGATTTAGGTATAAGAGGCGTTCTTACATTAGAGCAGATCGGCGGAGAAGTACAAACTCGACACGCTGTTGAGTTTGATTTCCTAATGCCACTTCGTCAAGCAATCAGTCGAGGTGACTTATTAAGCAATGGTGTCCTGAATGGAACACCACAAACCATGCATAGTATTTCCTTAGAACGTTATAGAAGAGCCGTTGAACTTGGAGGTATTTATGCAGGATAAGCATATTAAAGCACTCAGTATCAAACAGGTTTATGCTGAATGTATTATTGCTGGCACCAAGAAGATTGAGTTAAGAAAGCGCCCAATCGGTATGGAATTAGGCGATCTTGTTCTTCTATATGAAACTACTCCTAATTCTGTTATAAAAGGAGGCTTTATAGCGGATAAGACTATATCCTTACCTCCTTCTAAAATGTGGAATCAGTATCACCAAATTATGGGTGTAGACAAAGAATTCTATGACATTTATTTTGAGAACTGTGAATTTGCATACGGCACTTTAATACATCAGAGCTTTTCCTTTACTGCATTATCTCTAAAACAAATGCAGAAACTTTGTCCGGGATTTGTACCACCACAAGCCACAATCAATTGGCGTGAGGATTGGTATGTGCCAGTTGAGTGGCTTGATGCGCTTCAAAAGGGAAGAAATGAACTAATGCAAGAGGAACGGTTGGGTGAACAGTTAAATTTACTAACATCGTACTGAATTCAGCTAAACCACTATCTTTGTCGGCTTTTCAAGAGGTAAATAATTTGGAAAAGCGTAGAATAATTTTTGTCGCCGGAGTACACGGCGTTGGTAAAACAACACTTTGCAATGATCTAGTAGTTAGATTTAGCATTGAACATTTTTCGGCAAGTAATTTGATTGCCAAAGAGAAAGAAGAGGAGCATCTTCGGAGTAAACAAGTTGAAAATATAGCTGGGAATTAAGACTATCTGGTAGTAGCGTTAAATAAATACTTCAACACTACAAATTGGTATTTACTCGATGGACATTTCTGTCTTTTAAACAAGGATAATGAAATCACTAGAATTCCGTACTCAACTTATGAGGGCATCGCCCCTAGCGCAATTCTTGTCTTGATTGACAAACCTGAAAATATTTATGCTCGTTTAAATTCAAGGGATAGTATCAGACACGATTTGTCTTTGTTGAAGTCTTTTCAGGAACAGGAAATCCTTTATGCTGAATACATTAGGGATAAATTAAGCATTCCTTATTTAATGAGTAATCCCACTGAGGACAAAGACAAGATATTCACTTTTATTGAAAGTTTATTAGTTTAGACATAGACATGGCTGGAATAGTGATGCAAGCTTGTACCGAACGGTCTAACAATTCCGTTGCATCCGACCGTATCAAGTCGGCTGGTTGAGTTCGAGAGCTTGTTTGCGGCGGGTGAACGGAGCCGTTAGCTGGCTTTTCATAATTGAAAGAGTAAGTAGCTTTTTTAGTAAGCCCTATCTACTGACCACTGCCCCCCTTCTAACAACTAACAACTAACAACTCTCCCCACCCTTTACCCCTCCCTCCTCACCCCAGAATTACTCGTTCATATTCCGATACGTCGCCACGGTGATAGAAATAGCTCCCGCAGAGACAAAGGTTTATCCGCTGTTAAGAGATTGATGAGAATACTCCGGGCATCTGTAACAAAGATAACAACTACTGCTACCAGGGGAATTAGCCAATGTTGCCGATTAAACCCACGCATTTAGACTGACCCGATTTGATGCAATTATTCTCTATTAAACCTGATTGCTCTCGACAGAGGCTCTGGGTAAATAAGCTATCTTGAGTTTGTTAAAATTTACTAATAATGTAGAGTAATGATGCCTAACTGTATGGAAGATATCCTGACGATCACATTGACCCCAGAACTCAAGGCAACTCTTGACAATCTCACTCAAACTGAAGGTATTTCCGCAGAGAATTTGGTTCAAGCTGCTATTCAAGACTACCTGTTCATTCGTCAATTTCGAGCGTTACGCGCCCAACTGATGCAGAAAGCGCAGACTCCCTATACGGATGACGATATTTTTGAGCTAGTGTCATGAACGTAGTGCTGGATACCAACGTTCTGATTGCTGCCTTTATTGCCAAAGGATTTTGTCATACCCTTGTCGAGCAATGCTTACGGGTACATTCTGTCATCACTTCAGAATTTATTCTTAATGAATTGAGAGAAAAGTTAATAGGGAAATTTAAATACTCTGACGCAGATGCAGCCGCAGTTGAAGTGCTTTTACGCCCTAGGATGAGGCTAGTTGACCCAACTCCACCGGAAAGTAATGTGTGTCGCGATCCTGAAGATGATATGGTTCTGGCGACGGCACTTACGGGTAAAGCAGCTTGTATCATTACTGGCGATAAGGATCTACTGATTCTGAAAAAGTTTGGCGATATTGATATTCTTGCCCCTTCGGAATTTGAAGCTTATGAAGAGCAGTTTGGCACTGAGCCGGAGTAAAACTGTTTCTGGCTAGGCATGGAGATGGTCGGCAGAGATCGCACCGGGCTAACAAATCGTTGCAGCGGCGGGATAAAGATGGTCGGAGGATATGCACAGGTTATTAGCCGCCGCTGAACTCAATCGTTAGCTGGCTTTTCATAATTGAAAGAGTAAGTAGCTTTTTTAGTAAGCTCTATCTACTGACCACTGCCCCCCTTCTAACAACTAACAACTAACAACTCTCCCCACCCTTTACCCCTCCCTCCTCACCCCAGAATTACTCGTTCATATTCCGATACGTCGCCACGGCAGACGGTGAGATGCGGTTGAGGTAGCGGAAGATCCAGTACTTAAAGATCGTGTCCAGGATGACTGGGAACGTGGCGATAAACAGAAAGATAAAGTCCCGGTTGGCGGGTAAGCCAAAATGTCTGGCGACCCCTTCTAGCAAGACCTCCCAGCCGTGAGGCGAGTGAAACCCCACAAACATGTCAGTGAACAGAATGATAATAAATGCCTTGGCGCTGTCACTCAAGCCATAGACGGTTTCATCCAGGAACGACTTGAGCACCCCTAACTCTTTCTGGTTGGTCAGCATGACAATGGCAAAGGCAATCAGAGAGAAAGCATCTGCGAAAACATTGGCGATCGCATTTGACCCGTCCTGGTAGTTTTGTTGAGCCAGTTCGTCTGCCCGTTCTTTCACCAGGCACTCCCGCACCTGCTGGGTAGAAAGTCTAACGGGAACATTTGGTTGCCCAACGGTTCCTTCCCAGTCAACCGGAGGATTGAAGCCCGCATTTTCCTCTCGAATCGCTAATTCGACCTGGCATTCTCTTGCCTGGGCTTCGGTCAACCGAGGGGATCTGCCAATCATGCTGTCAAACCGCAGTCTATCCTCATAAATTCGCAATTCCTCAAGTCCCCGTTCCTCAAGCTCATAGTTGAGAAATACTTGAGCCTGGTCAGGTTGCCTAAGGCGATCGACAATGGGACTGATAATAAAAACTTTGGTTAGTTGCTGGGTTAAAAGCGGGACAATTATCAACAGCAAAAGAAATCGAATAGAGATCAGGGTTTTTGCTTTTGTATTGCGAAAACTTTGAACTACCTGAGGTTCAGAATTGGGATCCAAATCACGTTTAATTCGGTTAAGTGTCCCTAAAATCGATCGCGGTAAAACCCCTGTTTTATCCAGAATAGAGTCGTCTTCAGAAATTAGTTCGGGAGAGTAGGAGGGTTTCTTCCCTTCCATTTCTGAGGACAGATAGGGAGATGGGATTGGATTCCTCCCATCTCCCTGCGAAACAGGTACGAGCGATAAGGAGGTTGGTTCTTTGGGCTTGTACCGTTCAATCGTGGTATCAATGAATTTAAGCTTTTCCAGAATAATAGTCGCCTGATCCCGGTCAACCATTCCATTACGGGCAGGACGAGCGCTTGCAGAGGGGTCGGTTAAGTTAAAGAAGAAGCGACTTGCTTTAAACTCTGATAACCGAATTTCGGCAATTTTAAGATATTTCTTTAATTCAGTCTGAAAGTAGGCAAAGGTGTTTTCACTATATTGACCGGAGCTATTAAGAATTCGGTTACCGCCAAAATGTTCATCCTCGATCGCCTGAATCGTTAACGCTGCATCGTATGCCTGGTCAAGCGCCCTTTCTGGCGTTCTCTCATACCACTGTCTCACAGTCTGCAATTGCCGATTGGCTCTCGTCCAGAATGAAGTCATAGCAACAGGCTTGAATAGATCCAACACTTGAAAATAAAGTGTACTCTAGATTCTTAGGGTACTTGGGACAGAAATTAAAGTTGCGCTCAAGCGTTCAGGTTCAAGAATTGGGTAGGAACGGGTTTACTGATAATTCTATACACTTGGAGCGCGGACGGTTTAACCCTCCTCTACCGGCTGCGGCATCACTGAATCCACTATCCCTGGTGGTTTGTCAACTTTGTGTTTGTGAGTCTGGGCTAGGAAAGGGGTGATTATTCAGGGGTTGAAAATTCCAAAATAATTCTTGCCGACCACTAGCCATCCTAACTAAAGTCATCACAGAACCATTCAAGAGAACCATTGAGGAGAGAGCATCTGGTGAGCGGTGAACCCGTCTGGATTACAGGACCTTCCCGGAGCGGCAAAACAAGCCGGT
Organism: Kovacikia sp. CALU 1929; assembly: GCF_056784235.1. Lineage (NCBI taxonomy): Bacteria > Bacillati > Cyanobacteriota > Cyanophyceae > Leptolyngbyales > Leptolyngbyaceae > Kovacikia > Kovacikia sp. CALU 1929. Next base: position 41,360 of record NZ_JBXBCF010000072.1, on the reverse strand, counting down.
TAGTGGGAATATTTCGGGAGTGGGTTCAGCAGGATGGGGGGGAGGTTCAGGGCAGTGGAGACGCAGAGCGGCAGAGAGACAAAGGGGGCGTGCTGGTCTTTGCTGCCATTGGCGACAACCGGATTGAACTGGCTGATCGTCTGACGGCTGCAATCCAGAGTCGCTATCCGTTCCACTCTACAACCCCGTTGGGGTTCTTTCAGGATGAGGTGATGCTGTTTTGGCCCCTGTTGATTCAGCAGCTAGACCTGAAAGCGCAATTTCCTCTGCGGTTAGCTCCAGAGAATGAACAGGACCTTGCCAGCCAGCTCTGGCAACCAGAGCTAGACCCGGTCATTGCCCAACAATCCAGTCTGATTGCCTCGCGGCTGGTAAGGCGATCGCTGGATCTGCTGCAACTGGCAGCCCTGGCTGAAATTCCGATTCAGGACATTCCCTACATTTTAGAACAGGGGTTCGGAGGACAGTCGGACGAGATCCCCATCCCGCCAGAGCAAGTAGGTGAAATGCTGCAACGCTGGCAGACTTGGTGTCTGGAGCGGGGGTTGTTGACCTATGGCATCCTTGCCGGATTGTACGGGCAACATCTGTTACCTCACCCTACGTACCGGGAGCATCTGGTACAGCGCTATCGGCTTATCCTGGCAGATGACCTGGACGAGTACCCCGCGATCGCCCGCACCCTATTTGAGGCAATGCTGGATGCGGGGGCGGCGGCGGCATTCACCTACAATCCAGATGGAGCCGTCCGTTTAGGCTTGGGGGCAGATCCCAGTTACCTGGCGGGTCTGGCGGAACGCTGCCAGGTAGAAGAATTGACGGAGCGCCCGGTTCCTTCCCTGGCAGAGGAGCTAGGAACCTCTGTGGTCGAACTGGTGACAGACCCCATCTTCCTTGCCAGCCTGCCTGAAGCCGTGCAAACGATCCAGACGACCTCCCGTGCCCAGCTTCTACAGTGGACAGCGGCGGTGATTGTGGAGGCAATTCAGCAGGGGCAAATCGAGCCGAAGGAAATTGCCATCATTGGTCCCGGCTTGGATGCGATCGCCCGCTACAGCCTCAGCAACATTTTGACCCAGCATCAGATTCCGGTGGAGTCCCTCAACGATCAGCGTCCCCTCACCAGTTCTCCCATCATCCGTGCCCTGCTCACCCTGCTTACCCTGGTTTATCCCGGCTTGGGGCGGTTAGTTAATCGGGATGGGGTAGCCGAAATGCTGGTGGTACTGTCTGCGATCGACCCTGTCCGTGCTGGGTTGATTGCCGACTACTGCTTCGTTCCCCACCCGGAAACACCCCGCCTGTTGCCTGCCAGCACGTTTCCTCGCTGGGATCGGCTGGGTTATCAGGTGACAACTGCCTACGAGGAGATCGTGCAGTGGATTGCAACCCAACAGGCTCAACTGGAGCAACGCCTGATTCCGAATGCGGTTTCGCTACTAGACCGGGCAATTCAGTCTTTTTTGTTTGGGGGAGGGTCTCTACCGTTTGATCAGCTTTCTGCCCTGCGTCAATTGATTGAGGTCGCCCAGCATTACTGGGAGGTCAGCGGCAGGCTCAGGAGTCGGGAACGGTATGAATCACCTGCCTATATGACTGTCAGCCGATTCATCCAACTGTTGAACAGTGGCACGATTACGGCGAACCCCTACCCGGTGCGTCCGATTGGAGCAGCCAGTAATGCAATCACCCTGGCAACGGTGTTTCAGTACCGTTCCAATCGGCGGACCCATCGCTGGCAGTTCTGGCTGGATGCCGGTTCTCCCCGTTGGCTGACGGGTATTGATGCGCTGTTTGGTGCGCCCCTGTTCCTGCAAGAGTGGTCTGGACGGGCTTTGACAGCCGCAGAGGTGATGGAATCCAATGAGCGCCGCCTGCGCCGAATTTTGCTAGACCTGTTGGGGCGATCGCAGGAACGGGTTTACCTCTGCCACAGCGACCTGGCAACCAACGGACAGGAGCAAACCGGGATTCTGCTATCTCTGGTCAATGCCGCAGTTCCCCTCGTGCCAAACAAATAGTTCACCAATATGCCGAGATGATCAATGTATGAGGGTGGAAGACCTTAGGGAAAATCATAAACGACCAGTGAATAGCAGCAATTTTGGTCAAAGGTTAATCGCGACGGCGTCACTTTGCCAGAATAAATACTCATGAGCAACGCCAGATAGACCATCAAACAGCGGCTTGTCAAACTGGTAGGTAAGCTTCTCTTGCATAAGCACTCACGAATTCATTCAGTGAATGACCCATTGGGTTACACTCCAACCAAAGAGCTTGACCTTTATATATTTATTCTAGGAGGTTTATTCTAATGTCTCGTCAGCGTTGGGCTTCGCGGGCAACTTTTGTAATGGCAGCCGTTGGCTCAGCCGTTGGGTTAGGCAATGTATGGCGGTTTCCTTACCTGGCTGGAAGGTATGGTGGTGGGGCATTTCTGGTTCCTTACCTGATAGCCCTGTTTGTCGTAGGCGTACCCTTGTTGATGCTGGAAATTGCTATTGGACAAAAGATGCAGCAGAGCGCGATCGGGGCGTACCGGAAGTTGCATCCTGCATTTGGTGGACTTGGTATTTTGACTGCCCTCTCTGCTTTTGTAGTGGTTTCTTACTATGCCGTGGTGATGGCATGGTGTCTGATGTACTTCCTCAACTCCTTTTCTGGCACAGGGTTAGCAGGCGGAGCAAAGGAACACTTCTTCCAAAATGTCTTGCAGGTGAGTGATAGTGTTGCCAATCTGGGCGGCATTAACGGGTCCGTGTTGGCTGCATTAGTCGCTATTTGGATTGCCATTTATTTTTGTGTCTGGAAGGGCACCAAAAGCGTTGAAAAAGTGATTGTTCTCAGTGTGCCCCTACCAGTCATTTTGCTGGCGATATTACTGGTGCGGGCAATGACGCTACCCGGTTTTTTGGATGGTTGGGCACTCTATCTCAATCCAGTCTGGAGCGCTCTCCTGGATCCAACGGTTTGGAATTCAGCCTTTGCCCAGATCTTTTACTCGTTTTCCCTAGCATTTGGCACGATGATTGCCTACAGCAGTTACAAATCAGACCGAGATGATGTCTCTCAAAGCGCCTGGACAACTGCCTGGTTGGATGTTTCAATCAGTCTCTTTGCTGGTTTTGTGGTATTTGCGGTGCTGGGCTATATGGCTTCCCAAACCCAAACTCCCCTGACGGAGTTGGCCGCTTCTGGTCCTGGGCTTGCTTTTGTGGTCTTCCCTGAAGCGTTAAGTTTAATGCCACTGCCGGGAGTGTTTAGCGCTTTATTTTTTCTGATGTTGCTTTCGCTGGGAATCGACAGTGCATTTTCGTTAGTTGAAACCGTGAATGCCGCTTTTCTAGATAAAGTGGGTCATTCCCAGACGGTGAAAGTTTCGTTCTGGGTTTGTGTGGCGGGTCTGATGGGTGGCATTCTCTATACCACCCGTGCCGGACTCTACTTTCTGGACATTGCAGATCACTTCGTCACCAGCTACAATTCAATGATAGTGGGCATCTTGCAGGCGATTCTGGTGGGCTGGTTGTATGGAGCCGAACGCATGCGGCGCTACATCAACGAAGTCAGCGATCGCTCGATTGGAAAATGGTGGAATTTCTCGATTAAATTTTTTACTCCAGCCGTTTTGTTTATGCTACTGGCATCCCAGTTTTCGGTGGATATCCATACGCCCTATGAAGGATATCCCGGTTGGGCGCTGGCGATTGGTTGGGCGATCGCCTTCGTTCCCACTTTATTTTTCGTAATTTCCTTAATCAAACAATGGACTTCCCTTAAAGGCAATCCCCAATTGAGCATCGCGGATGATGAGGGTAGGAGAGAAAGGGGAGATGGGTAGATAGGGAATAGACGGCAGACGGGTAGGTAACGGTGCCTTCTCCCCTCCACTCATCCACCCCTGCACAATACCAGTACAGCAAAACGAAAGTTTTGTAAGGGGTGAATGAGTGAATCCCTTTCTTGGGGGCAAAGCCCCAAACCCCCATGTTGCAAAATTTAGTGTTTGCAACATGGGGGCGTTGTAAAGAAACAATTTCACGGTTTGATCGAACCGTAGGGTGCTGTTAGCGTCAGCGTAACGCACCACCATGAGGTTATTTTTTAACAAGCCCTAGGGTTCCATTTCACTCTCAATTTTTCGGTTAAACCACCGTTTAGAGCGCTTAGGAACAGGAACTCCGTGGGAAGTATGAAAGTCCTCTAGAACTTTGCGCGTCAAACGGTGGGAAACCTGGCGCACAATTTGGCTGAGGACGCGATCGCCCGTATTCTGGATCAATGACTGGGGCAGTGCCCGTTGAATAAATCGTGGGAACTGAATATGAACCGTCAGATCAAGATGCCACTGTACTCGCGTTAATTTGTAAGAAGACGAACCGTTCTGTTCCAATTCCTCAGTAGCCTCATCGCTACTAGTTTCAACGAGTTCCATCGCTGCCCGAAAGTCTACCTCATAACCCGTAGGGCTGTACTCTGGAACAGGAATTGTTTCAATCCGGTAAACTCCATGATCCTGCGGCAACAAATTTAACCCAATTTTAGGCTCGACCACAAAGCCATAGGACCCAAACCGCCCAATCACCAGCGCGTATCCCGTTTGCCCAATGGGTTCTGCCTTCATCGGGTGAGCACAGCGACCGAACCATTCCTGATGATTGTCAAAGTAAGCTGCAACAGTCTCTATATCGGCGTACATTTCCATGCAGTCGATGTACTGGCTATAGAACTTGGTCAGTTCGGTATCGTTGCGATTGGATTCCTCTACCATCGGAGCATTGGGGTTTTGGATGATGGATGCCGTATGGAGCAAGCCATCAGGAATCTCAGCAAATGAATGTTCAGTGGAGTGTAACTGCATGGTCGGCATCCCGGCGATCGTGGCTGTTCTTGAATTCAGAATTCCCTTTGACGGTTCATGAGGCTTCGGGGTTTCTACCGATTTCTCTAAAATCAACCAGGGCTGACCCACAAGGACAGCGAATAGTTTCCGGTGAAATTGTCCAGTCGCCAAGGTGGGGAGAGCAAGAAGTAACCCTCAGAGCACACTATGCTGTAACACTTAGCAACATATCACCACTATAAAGGTAGACTACCCATCTAACCAAAGCTGTGAGGAGCATCACTTAATCAGGTAGGAGGATAGCTAGAAGTCTGTGCAATCTTCAGATCACCGGTTTCTGGTAGGGTGGTTGGATGAATTGAAGCAGGTTCAGCGAGAAACCGAGGAGCTTGACTACATGAGGGACTCGCAAATTAATAAAGTCCCAACGTCATTCCCGCGCAGGCGGGAATCCATCGTGGAGCAGCTTGTCTAGCAGGTACTTTATTTGGGGGCACATCCCTAAGTTGTCCATTGCATTAAATTGTATTCACTTTATAGTTGCCTACCATGCCAGGAATTTTGCAGAATCTTTAAAGGTAGGTAAAGTTTGCCTGATGAATTTTCTCTGAAGGCACAGCTTTTCTGCCGGATCGATTAAAGATTGTTTAAGCTTCCTTTCCATCACTCACGCCAGGCACCCTCGATGACCAGTCCCTTTCTTGAACGTCTCCACCACCGCGATCGCCCCGTCATTGTGTTCGATGGCGCGATGGGAACTAACCTGCAAACCCAAAACCTGACAGCGGCAGACTTTGGCGGACCAGAGTATGAGGGCTGTAATGAGTACCTGGTCTTCACCAAACCAGAAGCGGTCGCCAAAGTCCACCGGGATTTTCTGGCAGCGGGGGCAGATGTGATTGAAACCGACACCTTTGGTGCCACCAGCATCGTCCTGGCAGAGTATGACCTGGCAGAGCAGGCATACGCTTTGAACAAAGCGGCGGCTGAACTGGCAAAGCAAGTCACTGCCGAATTTTGCACGCCGGAGAAGCCTCGATTTGTTGCCGGGTCAATCGGTCCAACCACTAAACTGCCTACCCTGGGACATATCGATTACGACACCATGAAAGCGAGCTTTGCCGAGCAGGCAGAGGGCTTATGGGATGGTGGGGTTGACCTGTTTATCGTTGAAACCTGTCAGGATGTGCTGCAAATTAAGGCGGCATTGAATGGGATTGAGGAAATCTTTGCCAAAAAAGGCGATCGCCGACCGTTGATGGTTTCCGTCACGATGGAGCTTCAGGGCACCATGCTGGTCGGTTCCGATGTGGCTGCCATGCTCACCATCTTGGAGCCTTACCCCATTGATATTCTGGGGCTGAACTGCGCGACGGGACCTGACCGGATGGCGGAACACGTTAAGTACCTGTCCCAGCATTCCCCCTTTGTTATCTCCTGCATTCCCAACGCTGGAATTCCCGAAAATGTGGGTGGACATGCCCATTACAAGCTGACACCAGTGGAACTGCGGATGGCATTGATGCGCTTTGTGGAAGACCTGGGCGTACAGGTGATCGGCGGCTGCTGCGGTACCCGGCCGGAGCATATTCAACAATTAGCTGAGATTGGTTCATCCCTAAAACCGAAGGAACGCCCCACCCGTAATCATGCGGAATTTTCTCCCCACTCCCCACTCCTCACTCTCCCATCCCCGTCCCCCATCCCCGATCCCCGTCCCGCCTTCAACTACGTCCCCTCAGCCGCTTCCATCTACTCCTCTCAACCCTACGAGCAGGACAATTCCTTCCTGATCATTGGGGAACGGTTAAATGCCAGCGGTTCTAAGAAAGTGCGAGAACTGTTGAATGCCGAAGATTGGGATGGATTGGTTTCGGTTGCTCGCTCCCAGCTGCGCGAAGGGGCACACATCCTGGATGTAAACGTTGACTATGTGGGACGCGACGGTGTTCATGACATGCGCGAATTGGTGTCACGTCTGGTCACTAACGTCAATCTGCCGCTGATGCTCGACTCCACCGAGTGGGAAAAGATGGAAGCGGGGCTAAAGGTGGCAGGCGGAAAGTGCGTCCTCAACTCAACCAACTATGAGGATGGTGAACCTCGCTTTCTGAAGCTGCTGGAAATTGCCCGGGAGTACGGTGCGGGTATTGTCGTCGGCACGATTGATGAAGACGGGATGGCACGGACGGCAGATAAGAAGTTTCAGATCGCCCAACGGGCTTACCGGCAAGCGTTGGAATATGGCATTCCTGCCCATGAAATCTTCTTTGATCCCCTGGCGCTGCCTATTTCTACTGGGATTGAAGAAGACCGGGCAAACGGACGCGCTACCATCGAAGCGATTCGGATGATCCGGCAAAACTTGCCTGGATGCCACATTATTCTGGGCGTTTCTAACATTTCCTTTGGTCTCAGTCCAGCAGCGCGAATTGTGCTGAACTCAATGTTCCTGCATGAGGCGGTGCAGGCGGGTATGGATGGGGCGATCGTGAGTGCGGCAAAGATTTTGCCTCTGGCAAAAATTGACCCCCAGCATCAGGAGCTTTGCCATCAACTGATCTACGATCAGCGTCGGTTTGAGGGAAATGTTTGTGTGTTTGATCCCCTCACGCAGCTAACTACCCTGTTTGAAGGAGTTTCAGCGAAAGAAGCCCGCTCTAAGGACGCGATCGCAGATCTTCCGATCGAAGAACGACTCAAGCGCCACATCATCGACGGTGAGCGGATTGGACTGGAAGATGCTCTCACCCAGGCACTCGAAACCTACAAGCCCCTAGACATCATCAACACCTTTTTGCTGGATGGGATGAAGGTCGTTGGCGATCTGTTCGGCTCCGGGCAGATGCAATTGCCCTTTGTGCTCCAATCTGCCGAAACGATGAAAGCGGCAGTTGCCCATCTGGAACCGTTCATGGAGAAATCGGAAGCGGACGGGAACGGGAAAGGACTCTTCATTATCGCAACCGTGAAAGGCGATGTGCACGACATTGGCAAAAACCTGGTCGATATCATTCTGTCGAACAACGGCTACCGAGTGATCAATCTGGGCATCAAGCAACCCGTTGATAACATCATTCAAGCTTACGAGAAATACAAAGCGGATTGCATTGCTATGAGCGGTTTGCTGGTGAAATCGACCGCTTTCATGAAAGAAAATTTGGAAGTATTTAACGATCGCGGCATCACCGTCCCGGTCATCCTCGGTGGCGCAGCACTCACTCCAAAATTCGTCTACGAAGATTGCCAGAATGTCTACAAAGGCAGAGTGGTCTATGGCAAAGATGCCTTCTCTGACCTGCATTTCATGGACAAGTTGATGCCCGCTAAGGCAGAAGGCAAATGGGATAATTTGGCAGGTTTTTTGGAGGAAGCAGGAAGTCAGGGGACAGAAGATAGGAGCCAGAAGTCAGAAGATAGACGTGAGGAGCTGCCCCTAGCACCTGACACCCAACACCTGACACCTGACACCGAAGATACCGTTCGATCCGAGGCGATCGCCGCCGATCTTGCCCGCCCCACCCCACCATTCTGGGGCACCAGAGTTCTCAACCCGGATGCCATTCCCTGGGATGAGCTGTTTGGGTACCTCGATTTGCAGGCGCTGATTGCCGGACAGTGGCAGTTCCGTAAGCCACGGGAGCAGTCACGGGAGGATTATGAGGCGTTCTTGCAAGAGAAGGTCTATCCCATCCTGGAGGAATGGAAACAGCGGATTGTAGACGAAAATTTGCTCCAGCCGCAGGCAGTCTATGGCTATTTCCCCTGTCAGGCGGACGGGAACCGCCTGCATGTCTATGACCCATCGGTTGGGACAAACGGCAATTTACCTTTACCAGAACCCGTAGCCACGTTTAACTTCCCCCGGCAAAAGTCCTTGCGCCGTTACTGCATTGCCGATTTCTACGCCCCCCAGGAATCAGGGCAGATTGATGTCTTCCCCATGCAAGCAGTGACGATGGGCGAGGTCGCCACAGAGTACGCCAGGAAACTGTTTGAGGCGAACCAGTATACGGACTACCTCTACTTCCACGGGCTTGCTGTGCAACTGGCAGAAGCCCTAGCAGAATGGATCCATGCCCGCATTCGGCGTGAGCTAGGCTTTGGCGATGAAGACCCCAATAACATTCGGGATGTCCTGGCACAGCGCTACCGGGGTTCGCGTTATAGCTTCGGCTATCCCGCCTGCCCCAATATGCAAGATCAGTACACCCTGCTGGACTTACTGGATGCCAAACAGATCAGCCTCTATATGGATGAGAGTGAGCAGTTGTATCCAGAGCAGTCCACAACGGCGATCGTGGCATATCATCCTGCGGCCAAGTATTTCAGTGCATAGTGATTCCGCCTGCCACCAGTAGATGTAATTGGGGAAATCTTTGGTGTGGATGGTGAAGTCTGGATAATCAGGCTAAAATCCTGCTGGAGCAACCAATAAGATTAATACTTCAATAAAGCCCGACTAGCGGATTTTCTTTCCCTCAGTTCCAAGGATAGACTTTAGACCTGACTATAGAGGCAAGGTACCGGGTATTGGGTACAACCTGACACCTAACACCTGATACCTGACACCTAACACCTGACCCTTGAACCCCTCCCTTCCCATGTATCTACTGAAACGCCTGCAAGAACCAGACCTCTGGCTGCTCGGCATTTTGGCTACCTTTGCGGCTATGCATTTAGCCTTGCTCAATCGACTAGATGAGTCGGAAGAAATTTTTGCCACCAGTCTTCTGTTTTGGATCGCAGCGGGTTCCCTGCTGTGGGAAAAGCGTCATACATTAAAGTTTGACAGTGGTATTTTCTCTAGCCTGATGGGTGCAACCCTTCTGGGATTGATCCTGCTAAGATGTGCGGCTCTACCCGACTCTACTTCCATGCTGCGGGCATTGCCCTTTGTCTCTCTCTTGGGTATTGGCTTGCTGGCATCGGGTTTTGCAGGGCTGTTGCAGTATTGGAGGGAGCTGATCATCTTTGGACTGCTGGCACTCCACCGGGTTCTGGAAGTGTTTTTGCAATCCATTGATCTGCCCTTGCTGACGGCAAAAGCGGCGATGTTTATGCTCTGGTATTCAGGCTTTCAGGTGGAGCAAGATGGGGTGTTTCTGAATTTACAGACTGGACGAGTTGAGGTGTATGGAGCCTGTTCTGGGATTAACACCCTCTTACTGATGGTGAATATTGCAGTCTTATTTTTGCTGATGTTCCCAGTGTATTCCGATGTCAAGAAGTTGCTTTGTCTAGTTGTCGCGATTTTGATTGGTTTTTGGGTCAACTCGGCGCGGGTGGCGCTGATGGCAATTTTGGTAGCCTTTTCCAACAAGGGAGCATTTGAATATTGGCATAGCGGTAATGGTTCAGTGATTTTTTCGATGATCTCGGTGGCGTTGTTTGGGCTGTTTTGCTGGCTTGCCTTTCTGCGTACTCCACCCCAAGCCCCTGTGGCAGGAGCTTAAACCATGTTTAGCAGATTCTGGAAACCTGCTCGGCTAGTGTTGCTGGCGGGAGTTTTGGGTAGTACGGTTTGGGTCTTGGGTCGGGCGATCGCGGTTCCCAAATCAGCGGCGACTTCCGAACCAACCAACCCTTTGTCAGCAACCATTTCTCTGCGGGGATGGGAGTTACAAAATAGCTCACTATTAAGTCAGGATGCTGATCTTCCTCCTGGTCGGCAGTACCAGTATCGCCAACAAGCGACTTCTTTGGATGTTCAAGCCCGACTGATGATTAGCGATGGCAATATCAGTCGCTTACTGTTTGTCCATACTCCGATTAAATCTGCCAATGCGGGGCTGCAAATAAGGCATCACACCGGTGTAGGTTACTATGGAGTGTTAGCGCATCAAGATAAGCTATACCTGAGTGCTTGCGTAAATTCCCGTGGAGAGAGTACCATCACCGAGCCTCAGTTTATGCAGAACCGCTATAAGTATGATTTACAGGTCGGTCGTGTATTACCCTGGATATTGGGTCAAGAGCCTTTGCTAGACCAACGTTGCCTGTGGACATTGATGTCTACCCCATTACCAGCGAATGCAAAAACCGATCGGGTTGCCGCTGAAAAGGCGTTGAATACTCTGGAAAATGCCTGGTATTCCTGGCATCGAGGGTGGGAATTAAATTTCCCTGCCCTGTAACCTGCTGAAAGAGAAGAAAAAAATGGGTTCAATAGAGAGAGTTTAGCCATAGTGTTGATAACCCACAGGTTGAGCAGAAAATTGTTTATCAATTGCACAAGGAGACAGCCTCATGGCTGAATCAGTTGGTGAAAATCAGTCAGTCTATCGCTTACGCTGGCTTGGATACGCATTGTTGCTATTTGCACTTATTGATGCCCTTACCGCTCTGATTCCACCTAACTTTGCAGAACCAGCCTGGAAGCTGCAAATCATGGGGAAACTGGTTGAAACGGTAGTAGTGCCACTGCTGGGGTTTGCTCTGATATTTTTTGGTGAGTTTTACGATCGCAAGTCCTTCGAGAAACCGGTTTTGACAATTCTGTCCTGGCTGTCGCTGGTTTTGGCGATCGCCTTTTTGCTGCTGATTCCCCTCGGAACCATTGGTGCCTTCCAGGTGGATGCTCAATTAGCGAGTGTGGATACGAATCAAATTCAACAGCAGGTTTTAAGACAGGCAGCGCCCACACTGACACAAATTCAACAGCTTGAAACCCAGCTTAGTAAAAGTGGTCCTGAAGATATTAAGAGATTGGGCGATCAACTAGCTGGTCTAGGCATTCCGTTTGACACCCAAAATCCTGAAAAAGCCAAGTCAGAACTCCTAAACCGGGTGAATCAGCTTAAAACTCAGGCGCAGGCACAGGTGCAAAAGCAGGTCCAGGAGCAAGTCCAGGCGAATGAAACCAAACGTCTAGAAGTTCGCAAAAATGCCCTGAAATGGAACCTGGGCGCACTGATTGCGGCTGTTTTATTCTTTGTCCTCTGGAAAAGTTCTCGCTGGGCGAGGGGAGGGTAGGGCTACGCTGCTGCCATCATCTGTGCCAGATCTTCAGGTGCCAGGTGGGAATGAACCACTTGTCCATCTTTAAACCAGATAATGCGGCGAGTCAGGCGGGCGACATCTGGTTCGTGAGTGACCATGATGACCGTAATCCCGCTATTGTTCAGTTCTGTAAAGATACTGAGGACTTCTTCAGTGGTGCGGGAGTCGAGGGCACCCGTGGGTTCGTCTGCCAGGATCAGAACCGGACGATTGACGATCGCCCGCGCAATTGCCACCCGCTGCTGTTGTCCGCCAGACATTTGATTGGGGCGATTATTCATCCGATTAGCCAAACCCACTCTCGTCAATGCCTCTGCTGCCCGTTCCCGCCGCTCTGCACTGGGAACATTGGCATAGACCATTGGCAACATCACGTTTTCCAGGGCGTTGAGTTGGGGCAGCAGATGGAACTGCTGGAACACAAACCCGATTTTGCGGTTACGAATGAGCGCCAGATCGGTATCATTCAGTCCCGCCACATCGACCCCATCCAGGTAGTAGCTGCCAGAACTGGGGCGATCGAGGCAGCCAATCATGTTCATCATGGTGGATTTGCCGGAACCGGAAGCTCCCATGATGGCACAGTACTCCCCCTGCTCAATGATCAGGTCAACGCCAGAGAGTGCTTTCACTTCAGCCTCTCCGGAGCCGTAAATTTTGTAAATGTCTTCGAGGCGGATGATGATGGAGTTAGGCATGATGAAAAGCCAGTTGTTAGGCGCTACGGAGGGCGACGATCGGATCGAGTTTGGCAGCTTGACGGGCAGGGAACACGCCGAAGAATAAGCCAATGCCACCGGAGACACCTACGGCAAGGGCGATCGCAACAGGGGAGATACTGGCTTTGAGTGGAGTCACAAACCCTACGGCAGCAATGCCACCAATGCCAATGGCGGTACCCAGTAAGCCGCCTGCCGCAGACAGAATCACTGCCTCAATCATAAACTGCACCAGAATGTCGCGCTGGGAAGCACCAATCGCCTTCCGTAGTCCAATTTCCTCGGTACGCTCGGTTACAGAGACCAGCATGATGTTCATAATGCCAATGCCACCCACCAGGAGGGAGATGCCAGCGATCGCTGCCAGCATTGCCGTCAAGCCGCCCGTAATGGTGCCGACGATATTTAAGATGTCCTTCTGGGTTTGGACTGTAAAGTCATCTTCCTCGGTAATCTTGTGCCGTTGCCGTAGCAGATTAGTGACCTGAAACTCTGCCGCTCGGATGCTATCCGCATCCTTTGCGGAAATCGAGATAAATGTTAAATCCAAGCCATAGGGAGAGGTCCGCCCGGTTAAACGGTTAGCGTGGGTAGTGATGGGGGTGTAGGCGGCATCATCCTGGTTATTGCCCAGAAAAGCACCCTTGGGTTGCAATACCCCAATCACCTGAAACGGAATGCCCTTAATCCGAACCTGTTCACCAATGGGGTCACGGTTGCCAAAGAAACGAGTTGCCAGATCTGCACCCAGGGCAACCACCTGACCATTTTTCTCTACATCCTGTTCACTGATAAACCGCCCTTTTGCCATATCAAAGGTCCGGACAGAGAGAAATTCTGGCGTGGTGCCAACCACTAAAGAACTGGTATTGAGGTTCCGGTAAACCACTGGAAGCTGACTCTGCCGCTGGGCAGCAACCTCCTGAATCGAAGGCACCTGAGCTGCGATCGCCTTAGCATCCTCTAAAACTAATGTTCTGGGCATATCAAAGGTGCGGTTACGGGCTTCCCGCGTTCCTGGCGTGACGAACAACACATTGGGTCCCAGGGATTCAAACTGTTCGGATGCCAGACGTTGTGCCCCCTGCCCAATCCCCACCATTGCAATTACTGAAGAGTTGCCAATGATGATACCAAGCATGGTCAGAGCACTGCGGAGCTTGTTGGCAGTTAGCGTTTTGACTGCCATTTTTGTACTGTCGAAAATATCCATTGCCCCCCTACTTGACCCCCTTGGTTATATTTTCTAATCTCAAACCTTCGGGCAGTTCAACAAATACGGGGTCGCCCGATTGAACGCCTTCAAGAATCTGGGTTTCATTGCCAATCATGGTTCCCGTGGTCACGGGTTGAAACCGGGGTTTGTTATTTTGATCGGGAATCAGAACACCCGTTTGCCCTTTATCGGTCACGATCGCCACACTGGGCACCATTAAGGCTTCGTCGAGTTGGGCACCCAGAAATGCCAGGTCGGTGGTCATGCCAGAGCGCAGTTGGTCTTTGCCTGTGGTCACACTGACCCGCACCTCAAACGTAATCACCCCCCGCTGAGTCGGATCCTCCTTTGCCTCTGGTGATACCAGGCGAACAACCCCTTTAAACACTTGCTTCGGGTAAGCATCTGCCCGAATTTCAACCTGCTGTCCGGGCTTAATCTGCCCGATGTCTACTTCTGGGACTTTTGCCAAAATCTCCAGGTCGTTTGCCAGGGTAACAATGGATGTCGCCGCAGACGTGCTGGAAGCAAAGCTGGTGGGGGTGACAAAATCCCCTTCTATCGCATTTCTCTGGGTAATGACCCCTGAAAACGGTGCCCGAATGATGGTGTCATTCAAACGACTACTGACTTCGTTTAATCTGGCTCTAGCAGAGGCAACCTGGGCGGCTGCCTGCTCAATTTCCTCAACCCGATAACCGCTCTGCTGCTGGCTTAACTGCTGGCGGGTGTTGTTCAGTCGTGCTTGTGCCTGCTCTACGTTAGCTCTGGCACTCCGTTCTTCGTTGACTACTTCATCCAGGCGATCGCGGGAAATTGCTCCACTCGCTGCCAGCATTTGATTGCGATTGACCCGTTCGCTTGCTAAATCTAACCGGGTTTGAGCAGCCCTCACTTCAGCCTGTGCCTGTTCAACGGAAGCACGAGCCTGTCCAATCGCCTCAGGACGGTTTCCAGACCGCAACATTGCCAGGTTTGACTCTGTCCTTGCCAGTTCAGCCTGTGCCTGATCGCGCTGGGCTGCCAGTTCGCTATTATCCATACGAGCGATGATCTGTCCTTGCTGGACGCGATCGCCCTGTTCTACCAGCAAAGTATTCAGGCGACCGGCAGCTTTGGGGTTCAGGTTCAGCCGCCTCACGGGTACCACTTCTCCACTGGCAGTGATCCGCACCGTCACATTTTTTGTCTGGGCAGGCACCGTAAGACTGCTAATGTCTTGCCTGGGAGCATTTCGGACCGCGACAATGGCTGTGGCAGAGACCCCAACCAGCCCTGCGGCTAACAGCCCAAGTATCCAGGGCGTGTTTTTTTTGGTCACAGTTTTAATCAGAGGAAGTTGCATAGGATTCGGAACGAAAAAAATAAGCCGGAAACAATTGAAAATTTACAAATCAGAGGGCAAGCCATAACTCAAGTGAACGAATCCCCACTTCTAAACTGGCAAAACATTTATTGGTTGCCTTCCTCCTGTTGGGCTGATCGCTTTTGTTGCCATCGCTCCAACAGCATCGGGAGTTCCTGCTCAAGGAATGCGTGCATGTCACGCATTTCTTCTAGCCGCTGGCGCAGTTGTGGGTCTTTTTCTTGCAGCATCTCCAGTCCCCGTTCAGCCAGTTGCCGAAACAGGGTAATCTGGGTCATTCGCTGCCGGGTTAACTCAGTCCAGGCATGGGGCTTGATGCGAAAGTAGTCTCGCCGTTGACCCGGTAGGCTTATCCGTTCGATCAAACTAATCTGAAGCAGCAGGCGGGTCATCGTGCTGATAGAACCTTTACTTGCCTGCAACACCGTTGCCAGTTCGCGGGGAGACTGGTGCGGCGGGTTCGAGATCAACAACCAGCCAAAGATCCGCCCTGCCATCCGTGGTAGACCCACCATCTCAAACGACAGCCCCACATCTTCAACAAAGTGCATCTGCTTGAGTTGCCCAGGATCCGTCTTTACTCCATCAATGGTTATTTTTGTCAATGTGCCCATGCCCTTAGATTAACATATCTTAGTTCAGTATTTACTGAACATATTAAAAATGCAGAACCCCATTTACGGGTATGAGGCTATCAAAGTATCTAGAAAGATAAGTATTTGGAAGAATAAGCCTGCAAACGCTTGGTGAGCGATCGCCTCGCACTCATTAATGGCATCATTCAATCGCGGCACGACCCCCCTGAGTTCGATAGCGCTGAAATAAACGGAACCATACGAGTGAACGCACGTTCACTCATTCCTCCCTCTCGTTTCAAGGGTTTGCTATTCTCAGGTTGAGCCTGGAGAACAAGGCAGAAACGACTAGACTGGGCGTAAATCTACTTACTGTGTCTGACACCTAACATCTGGCACCTGACACCTGACACCTTTACAAAGATTGCCAGAGCGAACGGAAAGAATCGTCATATCGAGAATACCCCTTGCGGGTACTACAAAGATCTGGTTGGGGTGTTTACAGTAAAACCTAAATGCAGCATTTACTTTGTGCTTAAGCTCAAAAAAATTACACCCGTTAGTACTTGCCATTGGGGTTTGTAGTCAATCAACATCTAACCGGATTATTGCTATCGATGGCATTGCTGATTTTGGGTATGAATTGAGAGTTGTATGAATTGAAACTTCGTTCCGATTCATACTGCTATTCAGCACCACCCTATCGATAGAGCCGTCCTATTGGAGTAACGGCATGAAAATAGAATTGGTTTTTGAAGATGTTTCCGAAGATATTGAAGGGGCGATCGCAGACATTCGGGTCGAAGATCAGACAGAGGCAGATGCACCCGCTCCGCAACTGGACTCAAAACAGATTGGTCCCTTCACAATTCACCACTCACAGCCAACCGTCAACCTGGATCTGGATCTGATCAAAGCAATTGAAAATCGTGAACTGGCACTAATCGTTCGCGTCAAAAGCCAGACCCAGAAGAACCAACCCATCCAGTTTCTCAATACCACGACAACCCTTCTACCCAAAGATTCCAGTGGCTCTGTGCGGGTCATGCTGTCACGCATTATGTGATACCAAACCCACCTGGCAACCGATCACTTTTGCAGCCCCCTCGTCGGGGTCAATGCCGTTCGCCCCTACAGGCAAAACCACTTTTCACACGGATTTCCGGTGACATTGATTGGTTCGTTCCCCTTTAACACACAGGAGAAAACAAATGATTCAGAAACTTGAAAACCAGGCTACCGTGAAAACTGCCGCTGACGGTCATATGGCTGCCAGTCAGCAAACAGGGCGAGGTTATCTGACTGGACCTGGTCTCCATGAATTCCCGGTTGATTATGCTGTTGTCGATGGCATGGCAATTCATGAAGGATGCATTCATCTTGGCGATGTGAAAGATGTGGAAGAAGAGGCGGCCCGAATTCGCACACAACACATGAATCGGCAAACAACCGAGTCTGCGGGTGCTTCCGATGTAGCCAGTGAACCAGAGATCCAATTAGGAGTTGGACTTCCCACCGATTCGTCATTCCTATGGACCAACGGAATTGTGCCCTATACGATTGCGGCTGATGTTCCTAATCCAAGTCGTGTAAATGATGCGATCAAACATATCGAGGAGATGACAGCGATTCGATTTGTCAAACGCATAAATAGTAATGCCCAACAGTTTCCTAACTACGTTGAAATCATCAGTAATGGAAACGAAGGTTGGAGTTCGTCAGCAATCGGGATGCGGGGTGGACGGCAAGTGGTCAGGTATTCAGATCGCCACTCCTGGTCCATCCTGGTGCATGAGTTTTTACATGCACTGGGGGTCTATCACGAACAATCGCGATCGGATCGGGATGATTTTGTTGAGATTCGCTGGAACAACATTCAAGACGGTCCGCCTCCCCCAGATGAAATGAATGCCCTTGGCAACTTCCAGAAGAAACCGGATGCGATCAATTATTTCGATTATGACTATGGCTCGCTCATGCATTACCCAGGCACGAGCTTTGCGAAGGATCCATCCAAACCCACCATTGTTCCTTTGCAACCAGGGGTGACGATCGGGCAGCGGCAGGGAATGTCCTTTGGCGATCGTCAGACGATTGCCAAGATGTACGAGCGGTTTTTCTCACGGGGCTATGCTGGCGTGTGGCGGGCGGGCACTGGACGCTATGGGCTATGGGTCAACGCCGAGTGGCAAAGCTTTAAGGCAAAGTGGGAAGAGTGGAGCAATCAAGGTCTGCGGCTGCACGACATCCATGTGCGGCAAAGCGGGCGCAAAACCCTGTTTTCTGGAGTATTCCTACCCGGATCCGGGCGCTATGGACTGTGGGCAAACGTGGATTGGGACAGCTTTAAGGCAAAGTGGCAGGAGTGGAGTGGTCAAGGACTCCGATTGGTGGATTTTCACGTCCATCGGGTTGG
This sequence comes from Kovacikia sp. CALU 1929, assembly GCF_056784235.1. Lineage (NCBI taxonomy): Bacteria > Bacillati > Cyanobacteriota > Cyanophyceae > Leptolyngbyales > Leptolyngbyaceae > Kovacikia > Kovacikia sp. CALU 1929. Next base: position 23,223 of record NZ_JBXBCF010000072.1, on the reverse strand, counting down.
CAACCAGAATCGTTACTCTGGCGTGTTTCTACCCGGAACCGGAGCCTATGGACTGTGGGCAAACGTGGATTGGGACAGCTTTAAGGCAAAGTGGCAGGAGTGGAGTAGCCAGGGACTCCGATTGGTCGATCTGCATGTTCATCATGTGGGTGGTCAAACCCGATATTCGGGCGTGTTTTTACCCGGCACAGGAGGGCATGGACTGTGGGCAAACGCAACGTGGTCAAGCTTTGTATCTAAATGGCAGGAATGGAGCGGTCAAGGACTGCGGTTGGTTGATTTAAACCTGCACAAGGTTGGCGATTCGATCCGCTATTCTGGTGCATTTCTACCGGGGAACGATGCCCATTATTTGTGGGCGAATGTTACTTTTGAGAGCCTCCGAGCAAAGTGGGAAGAACTGGCTAGCCAGGGTTTGAGGTTAATTGATTTTGAAATTGCTAATGATGAAGAGAGTACAGCAAATGCTGCTAGCAATGGTTTAGATGCCTTTGATGTTGCAGACTCATTGCCGGAACTAGAGGAGTTCGGTGGCTTCTTCGAGGATGAGCCACTAACCAGGTTGACTTCGATCGAGGAGAGTGGTGGTGGACTTGGGAATGGAAACAGTACCAGTACCGCTAGCACTGATCTAACAGATTCTGAACCCAAAGGTGGCGCTCACTTTCCAAGCCAAGCCGATGGGATGGGGAATGAATCGCAAGGACTCGGAGGTGCTGTTCTGAATGGCGCACCTGCCGACTCGTCATCGCCGAAACCGACGGCGATGGCGGATCTGTCTTGCCAAGACAGCTTAACAACTAAGTGGTAACAGCGCGATCGCCCTACTGCCCGTGGGGCGATCGCACCCCAAAACAACTTTTGGAGAACTAAACACTATGGCGATTGAAAGAGTTGAACTAAAACTCAATGATGGCATCGTTGATACCCCTCACCTGGTTGATCAGGTTGAGATTTTGCAAAGACGATTGAAAGACTGGGGAGTTTTGCCCAAAGATGCCAAAGTTGATGGGCTGTTTGGTCCTGCTACCCAGGCAGCAGTCGAGCGCTTTCAAAGTTTGCGTCCGGCTGATCCGCTAAAAAGCCGATTTGTACCAGGGGGATTGAAGGTCACTGGCATGGTAGATCGTGATACATGGGCAGAACTGCTGAAGGTGAAGCCAGAAGAAATCAAAATCATTAGTCGTGAACCTGCGAATCGAAAAATACCCGATGGTTTTCCTGGTGTTGACCAGATATTAACTATCGCAAAAATTCCTTCATCCATTCGTCCGTTTGCCGAGAAAAATTTACCGCTAATCCTGAATGAATGCCTCAATAACGGAATTACCAATCGTGACCAAATTGCCTATATTTTTGCGACGGCTGAGCATGAATCCCATTTTGGACGCTTCATGATGGAATTAGCCGATGGTACCCAGTACGAAGGGCGTGAAGATCTGGGAAATACTCAACCAGGTGATGGACCTCGCTTCAAAGGTAGAGGTTTTGTTCAAATTACAGGACGTAGTAACTATCGGATCTGGAGTGAAAAACTGGGAATTGACTTGCTGAGTCACCCAGAAAAAACAGCCATCCCCGATGTCGCTGCCACTATTTTGGTGAAAGGAATGCGCGATGGCAGTTTTACAGGAGTGGGCTTAGGCGACTTTATCGGGCAGGATTTCTTTAATGCCAGAAGAATTGTTAACGTCCTCGACAGAGCTGACGACATCGCAGAAATTGCTAAAGCCTATTCCAGATCTATTGGCTAAAGTGCGATCGCCTCCTCACCCTGGTGCTTGGCTTAAAAGTAAAATCACTCTTCGCTCTAGTGGTTCACCAAAGGAACTTTCTGGTAATCCAAACCTAGAAAAACCAACTTGCGGGGTTTTGAAGGGTTTGCGACCATTCAAAATCTGCTTGGCAGACTACTATAGCAATTCTCATTTGCATTCAGTACATCTTGGCACCTGACTCCCTTGACTCCCTAATCTCAGGGTGTATTGTACTCAACTAGGAATTGCTATAGTGGTCTGTGTCTCCACGATCGCCAACTCTCCACCTTGCCGCACTAGCGGCAGGTGTTTGAATCCATTTTGAGCTACAAACAAAAATTATTTTCGAGAGACAGCCGACTCTAACGCCCAAAGGACTAAGGGTTGGCAGGCTGCTCCCTGTAAATGCCGCTCTAGCCAGTTACCAAAATCACTAAAAACTCTCTGGTATTCGATATCCACATAAAGATCGTGGTAATGCTCTGGATACTCAAAGTATTCTTTGTCATGAAAGGTCACCTGTTGAAAAAATGCCCGTGTCGCCTCTGGGAGAGTCACTTCGTCCGCACTTCCGTGTAGAGTCAGGAGAGGAACGCGCAGTTCAGTCGTGTGACGTTGAATCCACTTAACTGTTGCAAAAAATTCGGTTGCCAGTCTGGCGCTGCCAAATTCATGCCGGAGTGGATCTTCAAGTAGGGTGGCACAAAGCAATGGATCGCGAGAACATACTGCCTCTTGAAAACCAAGCTTCAGGCTGAAGCGGGGGACAATTCGAGAAAGCATCCGCCCGATCGCCAATTTTGTTCTAGGAATACGAATTTTCCCAAGCGCCGGTGCAGTAACAATCAACCCCTGCAAATCATCTGGAAATCGAAGGGCGTAATCGAGAGCGATCGTTCCACCGAGGCTATGCCCCCACAGGAAACAGGGACAGCCGGATCGTGTCTTCCGAATCATTTGTAAAAATTCGTGTAAATCCTCTCGGAATTCTCGCCAAGAGTTGATGTAGCCACGCTGCCCAGGGGAGCGTCCATGACCGCGCAGATCAAAAGCATAAACTTCATATTTTTGTGCAATCAGGTACTGCACGGCTTGCTTAAACATTCCGCTATGGGCACCCAACCCATGCACCAAGACCACAACAGCCTGGGTCTGCTCTTCAGGACACCAGCCCTGGTAATAGAGCTTCATCCCTTTAAATCCCCTGAACTTTCCTTCAATGTGTTTCATCGCAAAGCTCTCCAAATCAGATTTGAACGGTTACAGTACTTTTCCCAGATCGGTTTGAAGAATAGGTAATTCTTCCCATCGTTCTGGAACTAAGAAAGTAGCGGTTTCAGAAAATGGCTGAGCGATTGAAGCGATACTTTGAGGAAATCGATTCTGGTATTACAAAATAGACCTGACTCAGGTCTTTATAACCCAGGCGAATCTAAAGCAAAAGATATATAGTGGACGGAATAAATTTATTCCCTTATCCAGCAACATCTTTGACTGTCACAAACCCAGCCACAAAAATAGAAGGACTCTATAGGGAAATCAGAAGTCGTTATGCATCTACTTAGTAGTATATCTAACGTTTAAAGAGGACGCATTAGTGATATGTAGATTTCAGCGGAGCTGGTTGGTGTTGCTGGAAAAAGGAGTGGACTTTGAACTGGTGGAGATTGACCGACATGCCCGCTATGCTAGTGACACTGCTGCGGGGGTAACTGCTCAGGAATTGAGACGTTACTGAAAATCGCTAACATAGCAGGTGTTGATAATTAGTCAAAGTGAGAGAGGTTTGAGGATTGGGCGATCGTTCGATAGTGGAACAAGCGTGGGATGCGCTAGAAAAGACAATTATTTTTTTCAAGGGAAAGCCCGTTGGGACAGTAGCTGCGCTCGATCCAGATATTCCAGCACTAAACTATGACCAGTGCTTCATTCGAGATTTTGTTTCCTCCGCCCTGTTGTTTTTGATCAAGGGTAGACCTGAGATCGTGCGCAATTTTCTGGAGGAAACCCTGAAGCTACAGCCCAAAACAGGTCAGCTTGAGTGTTTGAAGCCCAGTCGGGGTCTAATACCTGCCAGTTTCAAAATCGCGTCGATCATTGGAGGGGAATACCTGAAACCGGACTTTGGTGACCATGCCATTGGGCGGGTTGCTCCAGCGGATGCCTGCCTTTGGTGGATTATTTTGCTACGAGCGTATGTCATTTCAACCGAGGATATGGCACTTGCCCATCGCAGTGATTTTCAAGAGGGCATTCGGTTAATCCTGGAGCTTTGTCTGGTGACTCGGTTTGATATGTACCCGATGGTGCTGGTGCCCGACGGAGCCAGTATGATTGACCGTCGGATGGGGCTTTATGGGCACCCGTTGGATATTCAGGCGCTGTTCTATGCAGCTTTGCGAGCCAGTCTTGAGCTTCTGGTTCCCAATCAGGAGAATCAAACAATCTTACAAGCAGTAAATAATCGCCTGAGTCCTTTGTTAAAACAGCTCCAGGAAAATTATTGGATTGATCCCGATCGCTTGAATGTGATTTATCGGTTTCAGGTTGAGGAGTATGGGGAGGAAGCCCTCAACCAGTTCAACATCTATTCCGATTCGATTCCGTTCTACCGCCTTGCACAATGGTTGCCCGAAGCTGGGGGATACCTGGCTGGTAATTTGGGTCCCTCCCAACTGGACTGTCGCTTTTTTGCGATCGGTAATTTGATGGCAATTATTTCTTCCCTGACGGATGAGTACCAATCCCACCGCATTTTGAATGTGATCGAACTTCGATGGGGGGATCTGGTAGGGCACATGCCTATGAAACTCTGCTATCCAGCGTTGGAAGACAGGGATTGGCAGACGGTGACGGGGGCTGACCCAAAAAATCGTCCCTGGTCTTACCACAATGGTGGCAGTTGGCCCGTCCTCCTCTGGATGTTGACCGCAGCGGCTCGAAAAATGAACCGGGCGGAACTGGGGCACCACGCGATCGCGATTGCAGAACGTCGTCTAATTCACGACCACTGGCCCGAATATTACGATGGACCCGATGGTCGCCTGATTGGGAAGGAAGCCAGAAAGTATCAGACCTGGACAATCTCAGGTTATTTGCTGGCAAAGGAACTACTGGAAAAGCCCCATCACTTAAAGCTAATTACATTTGATCCCCCGTCTTGCTGAGTAACCGGATGAATGGGAACCGTTGATGCCTCAGTGATTCCTGGTTCTAATCCGGGGTAGGATGGGGCAGCAACTATTCAGTCCATCAACTTGTTATGACCACCAGTGAGCCATTAGCGGGAGTTCGCCTTGAAACCGATAGCCTGGGAGCGGTAGAAGTTGCCGCCGATCGCCTGTGGGGCGCACAGACGCAGCGATCGCAGCAGAACTTTGCGATTGGGGTAGAGCGGTTTAGCTGGAGTCGCTCGGTGATTCGTGCGCTGGGAATTTTGAAAAAGTCTGCGGCGATCGTTAATGGTGAACTAGGGCAGTTGCCGCCCGAAAGCGTTAACCTGATTGTGCAGGCAGCCGACGAAGTGATTGCTGGAGCCTGGGACAGTGAGTTTCCCCTGGTGGTGTTTCAAACCGGATCGGGAACACAGACCAACATGAACGCTAATGAGGTGATCTCCAATCGAGCAATTCAGCTTGCGGGTGGTGTGGTCGGTTCCAAGACACCGATTCATCCCAATGATGATGTCAACCGTAGCCAATCTTCTAACGATACATTTCCCACTGCCATGCATATTGCAACGGTTGAGCAATTGGAGAACCGATTGATTCCAATTCTCACTGATTTACGCAATGTCCTGGATGCAAAATCGAAAGCCTATTTCGATGTGGTCATGATTGGTAGAACACACCTGCAAGATGCCACCCCATTAACGCTGGGGCAGGTTATTTCAGGCTGGGTAGCCCAGATCGATCAGGGACTTGACATCATTCGGAGTACATTGCCTGGAGTTTATGAGTTGGCGATCGGGGGAACTGCCGTGGGTACGGGTTTAAATGCCCATCCCCAGTTTGGCGAATTCACTGCCCAAAAAATTGCCCAGGAAACGGGCAAACCCTTCATCTCTGCGCCTAACAAGTTCGCTGCCCTCTCTGCCCATGAGGCAATGGTCAACGTCAGCGCATCCCTCCGCACCCTTGCTGGGGCGTTAATGAAAATCGCTAATGATGTCCGCTGGTACGCCTGTGGTCCACGGGCAGGAATTGGCGAAATCAAAATTCCTGAAAACGAACCGGGTTCCTCTATCATGCCTGGAAAAATTAACCCGACCCAGAGTGAAGCCCTCACAATGGTCGCTGTCCAGGTGTTTGGCAATGATGCAGCGGTAGCATTTGCCGGTTCTCAAGGAAACTTTCAACTCAACGTGTTCAAGCCCGTGATGTTACACAATGTTCTGGAATCCATTGCGCTGCTTGGGGATGCCTGTCAATCCTTTAATGATCACTGTGCTAAGGGCATTGAACCGAATGAAAAGCGGATTCAACAAAACCTGAACAACTCGCTGATGCTAGTCACAGCACTTAACCCCCACATTGGCTATGAAAAGGCGGCAAAAATTTCTCTGCTTGCCTATCACGAAGACATCAGTTTGCGGGAAGCCGCCCTCAAGCTAGGCTACGTTACTCCGGAACAATTCGATGCCTGGGTGAAGCCGGAGGAGATGATTCATCCTAGCTCTGACGGGTAGTATGGTTTACCGTCCGAGAGGGCGATCGTTAAGATCAAATTTACATGTAACCATCCCCCACTATTCACTTAATTTCTAAGCGATGCCGCAGCCCTGCGAACTTTGCCATCGAGAGATGCCTGCTCTCACAGAACACCACCTGATTCCCCGTCAAAAGACGAAACGCAAAGGTCTTGACCCCAGTCCCACGATTCAAATTTGCTCTGCCTGCCACCGACAAATCCACACTCTCTATGAGAACTCTTACCTGGCACTACACCTGAATACTCTGGAGAAGCTAAAGCAAGACTTACAGCTACAAAAATTCCTGTCCTGGGTTTACAAGCAGGACCCCAATAAGCGGGTGAAAATAGATCGAAGGCGCTGAACCTGGGCTGAAGCCGTTAAGATCAGTTCCAGATTGGCAATCTGTCGTGGGTGAACTGGAGTGGTGAGGCTATTTTGCGTTACGCCAGTAGGTGGTGTTTGGACGTTGGCTGAAGCCTGTGAAATTAAACTGTCTACCTCGTCCCACCCTTCGTGCCGTTGGGCTGGGAGTTTTGCTATTTGTCATCTTCTGGATTGCCTTTGGGGCAATGGCGCAGGTGGTCTGGCTTCAGTGGTGGCTGATCCCAATTCGGCTGAAGGTGTGGTTGTCAATCGCGATCGCCTGTTTTTCCTGGTTTCTGGCAGCGGGAATCGTGCAGCAGACTATTGGGGTAGCAAACGCATTCTCTGGTGGCTGGTTTGTTGAATCAAACATGGGTTTACGCGATCGGCTCTGCTTTATTCTTCGGCTGGTTGCTGGCAGCAGGTTTTTCCCCTGTCTGCTTGACCTGTGTACGCTGGAAATTCTCCCTTGAGAATCAGCCGCTCTGGCAGAGATTTGGTTACAGTAAGGAAGTTGTTTCTATCTTGCAATGCAGTCTCTATCTCTATTTGTTGCCCTTCTGTCCCTGCTACAAGGCTGTGCCTATCCTCAGCCTTTCATCGCTATGAGTAATTCGCCAAACCTTCCTCATTCGCCGTCCTCAGAAGTAGCAGGTGTTGCTACAGCCTCTAGTCATTCCCAGGGGGTTGAATTTAAGCTGAGCGACTATCAATGGCAACACCGCATCCTGTTGGTCTTTGCCCCCTCAACCGATTCATCCCAGTATCGCCAACAGATGCAGGCATGGCAGGCAGACGCGGCAGGAACCGATGATCGCGACCTGAAACCAGTGCAGATTTTGGGAACTGGAGAGAGCCAGGTCGAGGGGCGATCGATGAGTTCAGCATCGGCGGAGAGAGTGAGGCAACAGTTTGGAATTGCTCCTGAAGAGTTTGCAGTAATTCTCGTGGGTAAGGATGGTACAGAGAAGCAACGGAGCCAAACTCCGATTGATTTAGCGGCGTTATTTAGCACAATTGATGCGATGCCAATGCGTCAGCAAGAAATGCGCTCCCAGTAGATTGAAGAAGGGGTGTTGGTTGCTCAGAAGGCAGTTGCACGCGGTGATGTTGCCTATGTCGCAGGCTGCTGTTTTCGCAATGTGGCTTGTATGAATCAGGTACTCTTCGCACTGGATGAGGCGTACCGGCTGAATAAGAAGGGCGTAGTAGCAATTGCCAAGGATGTTGCGATTTGTCCTGTGAACTATCAGAAACAGGTTGAGTCAGTGTTTACATTGTTGACTGGTGATGCAGAATCGATCAGGGAGGCGATCGCTATCCTGGATAAGATTGAGCGGGAATTGAGCCAGTGGTATGGCGATCGGCGGTTGACAATGTAAAGGTTGCTATCCCGAAGCCCAATCGTTCATCAGCAATTGTCCATTGCAACTTTTCATAGAGAGGGTAAGCTATCTTGGACAAAACCTTATAAACCAGCTTATGCTCACGCTTCGTCTTACCCAATATGCTGATAGTCAACCCAACTTCTTCAGAATTGAGGTTGCGTTGGAGGGGGATGGCGCGAGACAAACAGCGACTGTGCGTTTTCAGTTTCCACTGACACTGCAAGAACAGGAAAACATCCGCTGGTATTTGGAGGATTACCTGCAATATCTCTCTGACCCTGCACCCCAGATTGCCGCAAAGGTAGAGAAGCGGATGACAGAGATTGGAATTGAGCTATTCAAAGCGATCTTTCAAGCCAATGATGATGCTCGTGATCTGTGGGCAACGCTCCGTCAGAACTTGAACCATACCCGTGTGGAAATTTTGACGGATATTGCCCAGGCTACTGCAATTCCCTGGGAATTGTTGCGTGATCCGAAGACGGACACTTGTCTGGCATTGCGATCGCCTGCCTTTGTTCGCAGCTATTCTCAAGCCGCTCAACGTCCAAGACTGCCACAAAACAATGGGGATGTGATTCGGATTTTGCTGGTTATTTGTCGCCCCAGGGGCAGCGCGGATGTGCCGTTTCGTTCGGTTGCTAGTCGGTTGATAAAAGGACTGGGTAACAGACCGGATGGGTTTCAGTTGGATGTATTGCGTCCACCGACTTTTGAGCAACTCAGTCGTATCCTGCGGCAAGCAAAAGCGCAAGGCAAGCCCTATCATGTGGTTCACTTCGATGGACATGGGGTTTACCAGGATAACGGTCAACTCATGCTCAACGGAAATCCGCTCGTCTTTGTTGATCGCCGTCCCGGAATGCATGGCTATCTAGCATTTGAAAATGGGCTGGCGGATGACAATGTTGAGTTTGTTAGTGGTCCAGATTTAGGGCGACTTCTGGTAGAGACGGATGTTCCGGTGTTAGTTCTCAATGCCTGTCGATCGGCTCACGCAGAGGCACAGGATGCTCCCGCACAAGTCAGTGATAAGGCTCTCGATCAACCGGATGATCCGCATTCTCAGGTGAGGGCGTTTGGCTCGTTGGCGCAGGAAGTGATGGATGCGGGAGTGGCGGGGGTAGTTGCTATGCGCTACAACGTCTATGTCATGACTGCCGCTCAGTTTGTGGCGAATTTGTATGCCTCGCTGGTGCAGGGGCAAACGTTAGGGGAAGCGGTGACATCGGGACGGAAACAACTGAACGATCAACCACAGCGGGAAATTGCCTATCAACCCGTGGTGCTGCAAGACTGGTTGGTGCCTGTGGTGTATGAGGCTGCACCCATTGCCTTTTTTCCACCTTCCACCCATGCACCAACGCTCACCATCACGCTCCATGAGAATGATGCGCTACCGACGACTGGAATGCTGGATGCTCAGTTACCCAAACCTCCAGATGTGGGATTCTTTGGGCGAGATGAAACGTTGTTGGCAATTGATCGCGCCTTTGATCACCATGCGATCGTGTTACTCCATGCCTTTGCTGGCAGTGGAAAAACTAGTGTAGCAGCAGAGTTTGGACGTTGGTACGCTTTGACAGGTGGATTACTAGAGTCTGGAAGACAGGGGTACGTATTGTTCACCTCATTTCAGCGGTATCTGCCTTTGCCGCGAGTGCTGGATAAGCTTGGTCAAGTTTTTGAGCGTGATCTGGAGCGATCGGGAATTCATTGGTTGGCTTTGAGTGATGAACAGCGACGTGCTGTTACATTACAAGTGTTATCTCAAGTTCCAGTGTTGTGGATTTGGGACAATGTAGAACCGATTGCTGGATTTCCGGATGTGGAAAGCCAACGCTGGAGTGAAGCCGAGCAGCAAAAATTAGCAGACTTCCTTCGAGATGCGCGAGACACCAAAGCTAAGTTTTTACTGACTTCTCGGCGAGATGAACGAGGATGGTTAGGTGATTTACCTGTGCGGGTGCAGGTGCCACCCATGCCGATGCAAGAACAGGTGCAGTTTGCACGGGCATTGGCAGAAAAACATGGAGACCGTTTAACAGATGTAGGAAACTGGCTACCTTTGCTGAAATATACACAAGGCAATCCACTGACAATCACAGTAGTTGTTGGTCAAGCACTGCGAAATGGATACAGAAGCAAAGGTCAAATTGAACAATTTGTTGCTGACTTGCGATCGGGTGAAGCTGAATTGGATGATGACGAGAGTGAGGGGCGATCAATATCGCTAAGTGCTGCTTTGAACTATGGTTTTGAGCAATCTTTTTCTGATTATGAGAGACAGCAACTGGCTTTTATCTCCTATTTTGAGGGTTACGTTCAACTCAGTACGTTCCGTTTCATGGGAAATCTAGAAGAGGAATGGAGTATTCCGATATTAAGAGAATTAACAGTTGAAGCCGGAGATCTTCTTCTCCAAAAAGCTGCGGCAATTGGTTTAATAACTTGCCTGAAGCGTGAATGCATTTACCGGAGTTTCTATACTATTCATCCTGCAATCCCTTGGTACTTCAAAGAACTGTTAGCCCGCTATGATAAATCTCTTAACAAGAAAGGTCAGAAATACATTTCTGCCTTTGCCTTTGTAAAAGCAATGTGCTATGTAGGTAGCTATTACCATAGCGAATATGGTTCTGGAAATAGAAATGTAATAATTTCTCTAGCAATGGAGGAGCAGAATCTTTTGTATGCTCGTAGTCTCGCCCGTGCTAATGGCTGGTGGAGTGAAGTGATTGACACAATGATGGGACTACAAATACTTTATGACCATATAGGGCGTTGGATAGAATGGGAGCGATTAGTTGAAGAAATAATTCCTGACTTCCTGGACATTAAAACTGGTAATCCCCTGCCCGGACTTGAAGCTGAATACGTATTTATAAATGAATATCAATATGAGATTTTGTGTAGAAAGCATCAATGGAAAGAAGCAGAGAATCTGCAATCTTCCTTCTTGAAGAAACAGCGAGAGATTACTGACAGTGTTCTTCATGAAGATGTTGACGAACAGAAAAAGATTTATGCCATTGATGCTTTAGTTGCAACAATTACCAAGCTAGGCTCTATCTATCTAGAGCAGGGAAAGATAGACTGTTTAAACCTATTTAGGGAAAGCTATGGCTTGTCTCTTTCTATTGGGGATCAACAGGGTGCGGCAATAGCAGCACTTAAACTTGGTCATGCTTTTAAGGATATTGCTAAACTTCGTGATGTAAACAAGTCAAGGTATTGGTACAAAAAAAGCCTAAAACTGAGAGATGAAAGGGACTATTTGGGACGTTCAATGTGCTTTCACCAACTTGGCTTCTTAGAATTTGATTGTTTTCAAGAAATCAGAAAATCTCTGAATCCTGATCTTTCACAAATGGTGAATCATTTAGATATTGCTTTCCAGTTTTCAAGTATGTCGCTAGATCTATTACCACCGGATGCAGTAGATCATCTCGCAATAGTATATAATCAGCTTGGCAACCTTCACAGAGTAGTAGGCGAATTAGATAAAGCTTTAACTTATTATCAAGAATCAATCCGTCATCAAGAAATGCAAAACAAATTATATCGGGCTGCCGGAATTAGATTAAATGTAGCTTCGTTATTTGTAGAGACTGGAAATCTTCAAGATGCTCTCCTATACGCAGAAACTGCCTTAGAGATTTATGAAACATTTGGTGAAGGAGCTATAGATATGATTCGACAAACCGAAAGATTTATTGCAGTGGTAAAACAAATGAAGAGAGGAGAAAAGCCCCATAAACTCTACTATAGAGGCTACTGATAAGAGCGATCCTCAAAAGTTTGATCATATGCTGAAATCCACGATTATCCATTCTCATAATCTTTAGGCGATTTTCCCCCTAGACAAGCGGCTGCAAAATTGAGGGAGCTTGGAGATGAAGCTACTGCCAAGGCTTTGGAGAAAGCAGTAGATCCCAGCGTCACTAACTTCAGTGCAAGAAGTCCTTGGTCATTCTAAGACAAACCTTGACAACACACATCTCATACGCTTGACTATCTTGCTCTTAACTCTTTCCAATAGCCGTAACTTACCAATTCAGCCTGTCAAGCAACATCGCTCCTGATATCATCCTGAAGGATGCTCGTCTTTATAGTTAGCCCAAAGTAAAACCTGAAGTTGAGGTGTCAATGAAGATTAAAGTGGTGATTCACGAAGCGGAAGAGGGTGGATTCTGGGCGGAAGTGCCAGCCATTCCGGGCTGTGCGACTCAGGGAGATACCTTTGAAGAGCTTTTGCAGAATCTCTATGAAGCGATCGAAGGTTGTTTGTCGGTAGATATTGAGTCTTTAGAAGTAGGAGACAACGATCGTATTTTTGAAATTGCCGTATGAAATCGATCTCTGGTAAAGACTTTGCCAAAGTGCTGGAGCAAAATGGATGGGTTTTATTACGGGTTCAAGGCAGTCATCACATCTATGGGAAACCGGGAGTCTCAGACCGAATTTCAGTGCCCATTCATGGTAGTAAGTCCCTAAAGATAGGTCTACTTCGACATTTCCTTAAAGTTGCCAGGTTGTCAGACGACTTTCAACCAATGCCAGAAGAGGATGAGGATTCGATTGAAACCTGATCAAGTCCTTGCTGGTATTTAGATTCAGAGATAATACAAATTGCCCAAACCCTCAAATTTTCCCTTATGGATACAGCTCTCTGGTTTGATGATCAACCTGTATTAGGTGCATTACCTCGCCTACAAGCGGCTACACAGCTCAAAGATATCGGAGACGATGCTACGGCTGAAGCATTAGAGGAAGACATAGATCCCAATATTGCTAACTTCAGCGCTAGCAGCTTGTGGCCTTTCCAGGATAGACCTTGGCAACACACCGCTCATACGCTTGGCTATCTGGCTCCGGTTGCTGCCAACAGCCGCGATTTACCGATTCAGTCTGCCAGCAACATTGCAACCGATCTCACATTAAAAGGCGATCGCATCAAAATCACCCTCAATGCGCTGCGAGTCGCCGCCTATCCCGGTGGTGGCACCCATCAAATCCTGTTTGACTTCTACGCTCAAAATCAGCTTCCTGAGGTTACGGAACATCTCCACTTCAACAGCACCTATCAAGTCCGAGAAGGCGAACGGGCTGCCCTGCTCAACTATCCGATCTTCCTGGGATTGAATATTGGTAACGATGGACTGGTTTTCAAGTGCTTAACCGTCAACGTCAAGAATGAAGAAGATGAAGCCGCGATTCAGTTTCTAGAGTCCGATGCCTTCAAAACTGGATTGAAGCTGGCAACCACTGTGCAACCTGCCATCAAACCATTATCTGAAATGGCAATCGGGCTAACTAAAGCGATCGCCAATCGTCGCAAAAACGTTGCTGTCCAAGATATCCAAATCGGTCTAGATTTCAGCAACAATCCAATGGGTGCTCGTCTCGCTGAAGGCGTTTATATTGCAGTACAAGTTCCTGAAACCCTTACTCGTGTCTGGGATTGGAGCGACTGGATTTACGACACCAGTACAGGTCAAATTGTGAAGGACTCCAGCCGTGATCAGTTGATTCCTTACAATTACATTGCTTTTGGTATCAGTCGGTATGAGGGAAATTAAATGAACGATTGACAATCTCTCGTCAATGTCTAAACCGACGTATCCCAGACTTTGAGACCCTCAAACAAGAAGTGCCCGCATGGCAGAGCCAACGGAACGAACAAGACACTTGGATAGATTGGCGTTTGACTACCCAGGATGCTCGCATCAAACGCCACTATCTTTACCCGTCAATTAATTCTTGACAGACCGCTAGTCGTGAATAGTTCCATCAGGCATCTTGGTTCTACTCAGCCCTGCCTTGTGAATATTGGCTCCTTGAATATTGGCTCCGGTCAAATCTGCTTCTCCTAAATATGCCCCATCCAGGTCTGCGTTACGGAGGTCTGTCTCCCTTAAATTTGCTCCAGTCAAGTCTGCGCCCCGTAGATCAACCCCACTCAAATCTGCTTTACCCAAATTTGCTTTCCTTAAATCTGCCCCTCCTAGCGTAGCTCCACTCAGGTCGGCACCATTCAAATCAGCATGAGTCAAATCTGCTCCGCTCAGGTCAGCACCACTCAAATCAGCGTGAGTCAGGCAAACCTCGATCATTTCTGCCTGTGCCAAATTTGCTTGATTCAGCTTTGCCTGGTTGAGGTGAGCCTGAGTCAGGTCTGCCCCCCGTAAATCGGCACCAATCAAGTCAGCGCCAATCAGCTTTGCACCAATCAGTTTTGCATTGGTTAGACAAACCTGAACCAGACTGACATGACTAAAATCTCGATGTCCTGTGGCATAGAGTCTTAGAATCTCTTGAGCGTCCATACTTTTATCCTTTGGCTTATTTAATTTGTTAAATAAATATGGAGCTGCAAGAGTATAGAAATTCTTAGTCAAGTGAGGTATGGCTCGTTAAAACGAGGTGGGCAGTGTCCCTCATACAAGTGGAAGTTGCTATATTCTTAGGTCTCCATATCTGATTGATTCAAGCAATGTTATAGACACAAATATCTGACTGAAAAAATTGCGATCGGGTTATTAGAATAATTTCTTGCAATAAAATAACGTTCTGAAAAAACAATTCTGTCACAATCACACTTCTTTCTTCTGGATTTAGTGGACTGTCAAAAATTATTTTGTGGGATGAAAACCTCAAATAGTAATTTCTTCCTATCACAAGGCTCACAAATACATCGTTGACAACGCACTAGTAAAGTTAAAATCGTGAATTGATTAACTTGCATAGGTTGGGTTGTTGGCGTTAGCATTGCGTCGCAACAGCAGGTAGCTTGCTTCCCGCAGGGTAACCCAATGTTCCTGTAGATGTTGGGTTTCGTAAACTCAACCCAACCTACAAAAATTACAAAAACGGATGTTATTTAATTTTTATTCCTTAGTAGAGCTTGGCGTAAAACTTACTGACCATTCCTGACACCTAACACCTTTACAAGAGTCAAATTTACACCGAGGGCACTAATTACTCTTCCTCGTTGTCCATCTCATATATTTCTGTTTCTAAAATATCATCCAGGTCTTCTGGCATCTTGTAATCTTGCGATTCATCAAATTCACTCGCATGGAATCTACCACTGCTTTCTAGCCAACTCATAAGAGACTCTCTTGGTATGGGAGGGATGACTTTCATCAGTCGGTTCCGGGGTTCTTCGGAAAGAGCAGGGTTATAGAGGGTGGTCATGGTCGTCTTCCTTTTAGGATGAGTAGCAAGTCGGCAAGGAATTAAAAAGTGAATCAGTCGGAGGTTTGGTAGGCATGTGATAGGGGTGATTTTTGAGGAGGGTTTTCAACCCCTCAAAAAAATCTTGACAGACCATTCGATGGATGAGTTGCGAGCACTCTGCCTCAAAGGGGTAGCTCTCACAACCTATGTTTAGTTGTTGTGCTGAAATGGTTGCGATCGCTTGCAGCGAAGATAAATCGCCCTAGCTAGCGACAAATGCGATTAGCACCAGCATGACAACAAACAGAATAGCGGTTGCTCCTAGAACAATATATTGCCGCTGCTGACGTGGTGAAGGATACTTTGATGGGTATATATCAGGCTCAACAGCGTAGTTATTGATCAGCCCTTCATCATCTACGGTGTAACCGCTGGCAACATCCGCACCAATCGATTGAGTCTCATCATGGCGAATATTGACTTGAACTTCAGCAGGGATCAGCTCACTACCGTCGCTGTGATGCTTTTCATTGAGGTTGAGGGTTCTCCCTTGGGTCTTGGTGTAGCTCATGGGATCCTCATAGAGACTTGATAACTTCATCATAGTCTATTCAAACAACAAATATATCACTAAAGCAGTCTGTCAACCACTGAAATTCATACACATTATGAGTTCCAGTAGCTAAAAATAAAATTAACTGCGTCATTGATCAGATTGAAGCATCGCGATCAGTTTTATGCTGAGTGACGTAGTGCTAGTGCAGTGTTTTTTGATTTAGTCAATGAGTAATTTAGCAATTCAGCTTCAACTTCTTGCCAGATAATCTGACGATATTCTAGAAAATGTTCGATATGGGCACAACTGGTTAGATAGTGCGCGAATACCCGTGGATTTTTCCGAATAATTGCAAATAGCTGGTTCCAGAACTGCCAGCGAGTGCTGCGCTTGATCCCTTGTCGCCAAAAGATGGTGAGCATCGCCCGAATTTCTATTGGCTCCAGCATTTTAGGCTTCTTCTTCTGATGAGGACTGGGTGTCATGGTCAAATAATGGCGGTAAACCCGTGCCAAATAGCGATCGGGTTCGTACAACTGCCAGAAACAATTGACATATTCCCAGGCAATTTCCTCGATTGGGCGACTTGGAACAAAGTTCATCAGTGTGGTCTGTTTCCCGCTAACCGCTGTTTGTTCTGTTTGTAACCGCCCTTCTTTTTCAAGGCGGTGCCAGAGGGCGGTTCCGGGTAAGGCTTGTAGCATTCCGAAGAGTGCTTGGGGAATGGCGGTGGTTTCCACAAAGTCAATGATGCGATCGCCCGCGCCTGATTTTTCACCATCAAACCCAATGATAAACCCTGCCATTACCCGCAATCCGGCTCGATTAATAATTTGAACGGACTCTACCAGAGAGGTGCGGGTGTTCTGAAACTTTTGAGTCAAAGATAGACTATCCGTGTCTGGGGTTTCAATGCCCAAAAAGACAGCATAAAAGTTAGCCGCAATCATCAGATCCAGCAATTCTCGATCTTGGGCTAAATCAACCGAAGCTTCTGTTACAAAGTTAAAGGGATAGTCGTGTTCTACCATCCAGGGTGCCAGTTCCCGCAACATCCGCTTGGCATTGCGCTTGTTGCCAATGAAGTTGTCGTCTACAACAAAGACCGATCGCCGCCAGCCCAGGTCATAAAGGGCTTGCAACTCTGCTAATAGTTGGGTAGGTGTCTTTGTCCGGGGCTTACGTCCATAAAGCACGATAATGTCGCAGAATTCACATTGGTAGGGGCATCCCCGCGAGAACTGAACCGACATATCGCTGTAAGCGTTGAGATCTAGCAGGTCAAATCGAGGAATGGGTGTAGTGGTCACATCCGGCTTTTCGCCATTGGCTCGAAAGATGCCAGAGGTTTCTCCTCGTTCCAGTGCTGCAACCAACATGGGTAAGGTGATCTCACCTTCATCCAAAACGAGGAAATTTGCCCCAGCATCAACCATAGGCTCAGGTACAGAAGTCGCATAAGGACCTCCCACCGCTACTCGCTTACCCCGTCGTTGCGCCGACTCAATCAGAAACAGCATGTCGTCTTTCTGCACAATCATGCCAGAGATAATCACCAGGTCTGCCCAGTACCAATCTGCCTCGCTTTCATAGCCAACATTTCGGTCTACTAAGCGAAATTCCCATGTTTGAGGCAGAATGGCTGCAACGGTAATCAAACTTAAGGGGGGAAGAGAAACTTTGCGTCCAATTAATTCCAGGACTTTGTCAAAAGACCAGAATGATTTGGGAAAGAGGGGATAAAGTAACAAAACTCGCATAACATTTAATCAGCCTGGGAAACCACCGATACGTCCGTAATAAAACCAACCAAGTATCAAACAATAGGCATTGCTGAATACAGGTATGATTTCGTCCCTCTAACCCTTCAAAATTGGGGAAAATGATCCCCAAAGTCGCCCACGATTGGGGATTAAAGCCCTCCGATCATACAAGAAAAGGGGCTAAACAAAAACTCTATCGCAACGATTCATACTTTGGTTCAATAACCCTTTTCTTAAAGACTTTATCTAAGAGGTTTTGCAAGATCGGGTTTTGCAAGATCGGACTTACTATTAACGTGCAATAACTTGCAGTCAATGGTGGTTGATCGAGTACCGCTGATCAGCGATGAATAAACCTCCAGATAGGATTCTGGCAATGCTTCAAATAAAATACGTTCCCCTGCGAAAACAGTGCGTTCGAAATGACACCTTACTCCACGCATCACCCGAATAATTTGGATATGACGGGTGTTATTGATGTAATAGCAGAGAATTTGGGTCGATTCTTTAGAAGAAAATTCAGCGTTTACCAGGGAAAGTAAGTAAGCCATATTGTTGAGTTCAAATTGAGATTTAGATGAACCATCATTTTCTACTTCAAGCAGCATGTCATAGGGATGTCTGAAATGATGTTGATGCAACTGTTTGAATTGTATGATTTGCATCAAAATGTATTAAAGCTTTACGAAGGTTCAGGTGAAATCCCGTTGAGTGAGAGTATCGCTCAGAAGCCTTTCCGATCATGGTTTAGATCTATTAACTCCATGTCATTGACCTAAGAGACGGTTTGAAAAGGATACGGCGGTTAAAGCCGTTCCTATGCGAACAAAGTCCGCCTGCACGGACTCAGGCAAATGAGGGATTTCCGTAACCTGCATCGGCAGGTTATAACCCTGCGGGTAATGGCTCCGCTTCGCTTCGCTAGTGTCCGTATAGCCGCGCCTATCCTGCGGGAACGCTTTGCGATTAGTTCTCAGGGCAACAGAGGGATAGGCTTTTAAAGCATCCTCTAAGACTGAAAGCTCTAATCTACCTTGTTCTCCAGGGTTGTCATTCCCAGGTAAAGCCTTGGAACGGGCGTTGCTGAATCGAGATATGAACCAAAAAATCCGCCCTCACCCTAGACCTCTCCCGATGGGCTACTGTGTATACACAAGTTGTAAAAGTTGAAGCGGTGGGTGATCGCAGCATTGACGGTGGGTAGCAGAATCCTGCTTGGGGGGCAACCCCCCAACCCCCCGTAGCAGAGGATTTTACGGGTGAGAACTGACAAAGCTTGTCTCGTGTTCTCACCCGTAAAACAGGTTGCGTCCCCCGCACCCCCTCCAAAACGATTCAATCTCGGCGTCAATGGCACCATTCGTCCGATTGGGTCTTCAAGCAAGGGCAAACGGGTGGCAAGGGGAACGGTTGTTTTTAGATTTGAGGCAATCTGCAACCGATTTTCGTGGAGTTAGACTTGAAGACTCAGCGCCAGACCCTTAACTCCTGTGGAGACGCTACGCGAACGGGGGGTTTGGGGGAGTTAGGACCCCAAGCGGCGGGGGACTGGGGGGAAGTCCCCCAGAGCCAGACTCCAACGAAGCCAAGATCTGTATACACCGTAGCCCGATGGGAGAGGGAAAAGGAAATGCCTGAAAGCCCTTCTCCTTGGGGAGAAGAGTAGGGATGAGGGCAAATTAGTTGCACATCCCGTTATGGATCTAAAAACCGCTGTATTCATGCCCCTTAACGATCAATGGGAATTTCAACGATGAAATAGGTTCTTCCGTCGCTGCTTTCTACCCAGATCAAACCGCCTAACTTTTCTACCAGCTTTTTGACCAATGTCAGTCCTAACCCGGTGCCATTGTGCTTCCAGCGATCGCCATTGGGAATACGATAGAACCGCTCAAAAATTCGAGCCTGTTCGCTGACTGGAATTTCGATGCCGGAATTGGTCACACTCAGTTGGAGTGTGTTTAGGAATTCGACCGGTGTTGATTTCCAAGCAAGTTTAACTGCGATCGCGCCTCCTGGGGGAGTGAACTTGCAGGCATTGGTCAATAGTTCGGCCAAAACCCGTTCCAGGCAAGTTTGATCAACTGTAACAGCAGGAATATTTGGTGCAATCTCTAGCTCAAAGGTTTGCTGCTGGTCTGCCATCTGGCGCAAAAATGGCTTGATAACCAGGGGAATCGATTCTTGCAAATGAACCGTTGTTTGGCTCAAGGCATAGTTTCCTGCGTCTAGTTGTTGGAGATCCAGAAAGTTATTCAGCAGGTGCATTTCTCGATCGCACTCCTGCTCCAGAATCAAAAGGTAGCGATCGACTTTCGCTTTAAATATTGCTTGCTCCTCTATTTCAGTAAGAGGTTGCGTATTGTAGTTTCCGTAACTCTCTTCTTGCTGGAGCAGAAGCTTTAGCATCCGAGTCGCCAGCTTGATACTGGTTACGGGCGATCGCAACTCATGGGACACTGTACTCAAAAAGTCGTCTTTGAGTTGATTCAGATGCTCCAGTTCTTCTATCTGGCGATCGGATACTTTATCCATATTCATGACACACTTTGATTCAGCCTACGGAGAGTGGTCTGTCATTCCAGACTTGAGTGGGGTATCTGTACTGTACAAACGCATCACCATACAATCGCTTATCTAAAAATGGGTTTGCGATCGAGGTTAGAGTACTAGGCGAACGGGCAATTTTTGCCAGCATTAACTGGTTGCCAATCTCATCCACTAAACGGTTAGGGTCGATGGGCTTGAGCAAATAGGCTTCAACCTCTGCCATCAACTGTTGAGCCAGGCTTGCTAAAGAACAGGTTGACGTAACCAGGATGGGAATCGCTCTGCCACTCTTCCGCGCAAGCGATCTAACTTGTTCGATCAGTGGATAAACACTTTCGCCCAGAAATCTCATTTCACAAATCAAGAGGGTAGGAATGCAGTCATTCAGTGCGCCTAGTGCGTCTTCAATCGAGCCGATCGCTGTTACCTTTGCACCGTATCTTCCAAGTAAAAAGGCATACAAATCTCTGCTGTCAAGATCGTTGTCTACCACGAAAATTTGTGTATCTTTCAGTATTTCAAAATTTGGGAGTAGTTCATTTGTTATCAACATATTGATACCCCGGTTGTGATGAAGATTTCAATTAGAATGAACCGCCATCGCAATCTTGCTTAAGTGACGAATGTAACGCTGTTCTCTACGTATGGGCACGATTGGCATT
The DNA here is from genome assembly GCF_056784235.1 of Kovacikia sp. CALU 1929. Lineage (NCBI taxonomy): Bacteria > Bacillati > Cyanobacteriota > Cyanophyceae > Leptolyngbyales > Leptolyngbyaceae > Kovacikia > Kovacikia sp. CALU 1929. Next base: position 2,309 of record NZ_JBXBCF010000072.1, on the reverse strand, counting down.
GCCTGATAGCAATGCTGACAATGCCAATAAATTTTTCCAAAACAAACATGGCGGAGTAAAACATTTGAGCAGCACAGGCAGTGTTGTCTGCCGCTCATGGATCGATCGCAGTGAGTAGAGCTGAATTGCCAATTTCTCTCTGGGAAGAGTTGGTTTGGTAATTGTTCTCGTAACCTGGGTAAAGAAGTCATCCGATCGCCCATTTAAAGCTTGAATCCTTAGTAATAGATGAATCGCTTCAATTAGTAATTTAATTTGTCGTCGCTTGATTTACTATGTGAGTTGATTGATTACGATACAAACTGTAATTAAATATAATAAAAAGACTTTTAAGAGTAACAAAAAGTCTCATTCATGATTTATCCGATGACATCAGAGCAAGCCATTGATAGAAAACCTGGCAATAAATCTGCTCCGACCCAGTCCTCAAACTTATTTAATTCATGGACCTCAGCGCTGAAATTAGAAAACCGGCGGACCCAAGGGGGTGGATCAACCGGGTGAAGTTAAATTTAGAGGGTCTGCAACCCGTCAAAACTTTGCTGACAAGGACTAGACCAATTAGAGCGCGTTAATCAGGTAGTCAAAATAGGCACCGACTTCGCTGGCATCTTCTCCCGACATCAGGGAAGTGGTCATATTCTTCATCGCACGCACACCTTCAGCAACCGCATCTACAGGGGTGCCAAGAGATTGATACATCTGGCGCACCCCAATGACCCCAATCTCCTCAATCGGGGTCGTTTCTCCAGCCGCCACACTGTAAGTGATCAAGCGCAGGTAGTAATCCATATCGCGCAGGCAAGTCGCGGTCATTGCTTCACCGTAGGCGTTACCACCTGGAGAAACCAGACTGGGTCGTTGTTGAAACAACTGACTTGCGGCTTGCTTCACAATCCGCTCACGGCTGTCCGTCAATGCTTTGACCAGACGCAAACGGCGATCGCCACTCATCATAAAAAGCGCGATTTGATCCATCTCCCCAGGCGTAGGATAGCGAGACTCCGCATCGGCATTCACAATTAATTTCTTGATAATGCTCATGAAACAAGTTCCTTTAGCGATTTAAACAGAAGATTGAGCGATTTAGTTCATGGTGTTTAGAGTAATCCAACTCCCTAGAAAGGGTTGGATTTCGGAACTTCAACCCAACCTCCAAAAGGCAATGTTATTTAATGCTTGTTCCTTAATTAAAGGCATCACGAACCTTATCTTTTATACTTTCTGTTGCCTCACGGCCTTGCTTTTCTGCTTGCTTTGTTTTTCCGCCAGGCTGGTAGTTAGGGTTCTCTATGCTGTTGTTGATCGTTTCCCGAGTCTTAGCTTCAAGTTGTTTGGTTTTTCCAACAGCCTGGTTTTTGCGATCGCCTGTCATGCTACCAATTGCCTCTTGGGCTTTGCCTTCAACATCTTTAGTCATCACTTTGGCTTGACCCATCGATGCAATTTGAGGAGACAGTTGACCGGCACCTTGCATAAATGAAGTTGCAGCCAAACTTTCTTTGGGCGCAAAGCTAAAGGTGAGGGCAGTTGAGATGAACAAAACCAGTCCAATCGTTAGAAGAAACTTACGGATTTGGTGAAGCGAAATCATAGTGGTCTCCAGAAAATTTCTAATTGCACAAGTCATGGTCAAAGGGTGGTGTTTCAAAGGTGTGGTCGGTGTCTGGTAGGGGCAATGCAATGCATTGCCCCTACGGAACGTAAACAACAAATCTAGAACACTACCGTCAAAGATCTACAGGTTGGATTTTGCAAGGTTTAACCCAGCCTACGGATGGCAGAGTCGTCAACCGTTCAGGGCTGTTGCAAAAGACCAAATGCCAGCCATGCCAGAACTGGCTCTCTAAGCAGCCTTTTAGTCAACTGTTTTTTTGGACTTCATCTTTCACATCTTCGATCGTATGGCGGACTTTTGCCTCTGCCTGTTTTGCTTTACCCTCTACCTGATCTTTGGGATCGCCAGTCAGATTACCCACGGCTTCTTGAACTTTACCTTCGATATTTTTAGCCGTTGCCTTGGCTCTATCTTCTAAGCTCATGATGCGCTCCTTGATTGAATTGATTTAATTATTGAGGATTTGTTTATCTGAGTCCAATCAACGCTTCTACGTCTAGAGCCAGTGTGATAGGCGGTTGTTTGTTTTTCTGAGTGAATTGATTAAATACGATACAAAACGTAAGGGCACCTCGAAAAATCGAAAAATGGGTGTCTCAACTTGAGAATGAGCAGCTAAAATGTCGGCAGTTAGGCTATCCGAGAACAGCAATGGGGCAAACAGGTTTCTGGGATTTAGAGCAACGCCAGC